>JAYURF010000670.1:0-2593 GCA_043756365.1 Acidimicrobiales bacterium | reverse complement strand
GTCGTGTTGATCTACGACGACAACGGTGTGCAGCGCGAACTGCTGAGCTTGGATGCGACGACGACGAACGTCGTGACGGCACTGCCGTTGGCCCCCGGTGCCCCCAACCCCGACCTGAACGTACCTCCGGTGGCGAGCAACCTCTCGATGAGCGTCGTCGCCGGCGCCTCCAAGACGGTCGCGCTACCTGTCATTGACGACGACGTCGTGTTCACGACGTTCCCCTCGGGTGTGCCGCTCGGCTGGAACGTGTACGCAGCCGGAACGACTGTCGAGGTCACACCCGATCCCTTGGCGCTGCCGGGCATGTACACGATCGACTACACCGTGACCGACCCGTTTGGTGAAGTGGCCAGCGCACAGATCTTCGTGACCGTCTCCGCTGTTGCCCTCAACCTGCCCCCCACAGCCACCGCAGCGAACATCAACGCCTCGAAAGGTCAGCCCGTTGTCGCGAATCTGATCTTCAGTGATCCGGAGGGCGAGATACTCACCCCGGTCCTCGGTCCCGTCCCGGCCGGGTGGACCGCGACGGTGAGCGGGAACCAGGTCACCATCACCCCCTCGGCAACCGCCACCAATACCACCACCATCCCCTACACGGTGACCGACAGCGCAGGCGGGTCGGCGATGTCACAGATCACGGTTTCGGTGTGCACGGTCTCGCTCGTCTCGATCACACCGGCATCGGCGACCGTCGTGGTGAGGTCGAACGGCAACCTGACCGGCGACATCGTCGTCCAGATTGCCACCAACGGTGCGTGCAGCGCCCTGGTTCTTGGGTTCCTGCCGAACACCAGCGTCGTTGAGTCGACCGAAAGCTTCAACGCATCCAACTCGGTGATGATCAGACGGAACAGTCCCTACGCGTGGACGCGTCCCGCCGCCGGAGTTCCACGCCTCGTCAGGCTCAACGTCCGTCAGGGCGCCAACGGGCGGGTCGAGTTGTTCACCACCCTCACGACCACCCGCTAGAAACGAGTTTCCCGTGACCGAACCCACCTCATTCCCGTCACAGCGCGGCGACAGCGGTTCTATCCTGCCGTTGGTTCTCGTGTTCTCCGTCGTGCTGTCGATGGTGGTCGTTGCGCTTGCGACATACGCGTCGGCCACGGTGCGATCCGGTCAGGTCGCCGAGGACTCCTCCGACCGGCTCTCGAGCGCGAACGGAGCGATGGACAGCGCCCTCGAAGACATCGAGCGCGGTGTCAGCCCGTGCCTGCTGTTCGGCCAGGACTACACCGTCACCGACTCGGTCAACGGCATGTCGTCGGAGGTCGACTGCACCTGGCCCGGCGGAAGGTTCAAGGTCGGCGACCTGTTCGCGGTGGTCATGACCGGGGAAGGTGCCGGACGTACAGGGCCACTCCTCACCGTGACCAATGGTGGTGCCTCGCCCCAGGCCGAAAAGATCTTCGAGGGCCCGGTGTTCATGGCGAACACCCCGACCGACGTCGGGGCGAACCCGACGCTGGACATCCGGGCGAACTTCACCATCAAGAACGCCGACCTGTCGTACTCCGCCGCCGACTGCGGCACCGCCACCCCCTCGCTTCCCAGCGCACTGACCATTTCCCCGGTCGGATATGGCACGCAGTGCTACGAACAGCCGTGGGACCACTCGGAGATGTTCGGTTCTTTCCAACCCCCCGAACCCACCGTCACCAACCCCGTTGCCTTCCCCCTCCGGTCGAGCGTCGCACCGCCGCCGGATGCACTCGGTTGCCACATCTGGCCCGCCGGCCGGTACATCGTGCCACCCCAACTCGCGAACCAGAGCTACAACTACTTCCAATCGGGCGACTACTACCTTCAAAACACCGGTGAATGGGCGATCAACCAGGCGTTCGTGCTCTTCGGCTATCCCGGTGCCACGGGGCCGAGCATCGATGGGCCGAGGCCGCAGGACACGTTCACGAACAACCCGTGCCGCAATGCCTGGGCGAACGAACCCAACCCATCCGGCGCGACCCTGTACCTCGGTGGCAACAGCCAGATCGTGGTCGACCAGAACGCGACCGTCGAGATCTCCGGCCGGGACCACGGCGGTCACAACGTCGGACTGCAAGCGCTCGAAAACCAAGGCATGCCAAGCACCATCGAGGGTGAAGCCAGGATTCTCAGAACCGGACCCGGCAGTAACAAGCAACTGTCCATTCAAGGCCTGGTGTGGGCCCCGAACGCAGCCCTCGAGTTCGATCTCATCGCCAACGAAGCTGTCGCTGCGCTCACCGGCGGCGCCGTCGTCAGCGAGCTCAGCGCCGGTGCGGCGGCGAACGCCAGCAATTTCACGATCCGCGTGCTCACCAGCCCGGGGACCAAGACCCTTCGGTTGACCACGAAGGCGACCAACAGCGGCACCACGGAGGTCCGCGCCGTCATCACAGTCCGGCGCTCAGCGGGCGCGACGGAGTACGCCCTGCGCAGCCGCCGCGTCATCGGTCTCGCCGGCGAGTGATCGGCTGACCACAACCACCGCAGCGCAGGCTCAGCGGTTCAACTGAGCACTGATTGCATCGGCGCCGGCCTGCAGCTCATCGCGCCCGACACCGGCGGCGGCGTTGGCGAAGTTGAGCTGGCTCATGTTGGTGGT
>JAYURF010000669.1:0-2594 GCA_043756365.1 Acidimicrobiales bacterium | reverse complement strand
GAGCGGTGATGGTCGGCGACGCTCAGGAGATCCGAGACACCTTGCGCAACAAGACCCCGGGCGAACTGGCAGCGATCAAGCAGGCATACCGGGACAAGTATCACGTCGAGCTCGTCGACCAACTGCGCAACGGAGGAGGGTTCGCAGGGATCGTCGGCAGCATGGGTGGTGCCGAACGCAACAACGTGCTCGCGCTCGCCGATGGCGACATCGATACCGCCGATGCCGCCGAGCTCGAAGATGCGATGGCCGGCCCCGGCACCGCCGAACAACGGATGACTCGGGTATACGAACGAATCCGCGAGGAGGAACAGAAGTACGCGCTCGCACACGGCCTGACGAGACCTGAGCACAGGAAGCGGATCACGGACCGCAACGCCCGCGTCGCCGCGAAGTTCACAGCGATGGGCTACGGCGACCTCACGGCCAAGGCAACCGACGAGCTGTCGGACGGAAATGCTCTCTTTGCGAACAACGCCGACACCAAGCTCTTCCAAGCACTACAGGGCGGCGACGAGAGCAAGATCGATGCAGCAAAGGCCCTGGTCGAGCGGGAAGGTGCGTACACCAGCGACGACGCGGTCGAACGGATCGTACGCAACCAGCGTACAAGGGCCGAGTTCGACGTCAACCTCGACGAAGGCGCCGACAAAGCCCGCCTGGATGCGCTTGCGAGCTCCGGCGACATCTCCAGGGAGGAGTACGCAGCGCAGCTTGCCGCGCTCGATCCGAACGATGGGACAAACAAAAAACGCAAGGAGGCGCTGACCGTATCCAGGGGCAAGGCCAACATGGCTGCCCTGAAATCCGAGTACGGCGCAATGGCGAACATCGCGGGCAGCACGGAGACCTTCGATGAGCTCATCGACACGGGCACCAGCGGCTACTCCAAGGACGAGATCAACGACCTCATCGATGCCGGCGGCAAGCTCACGCCCGAGCAGGAGGTCCACTACGCGGTGGCCGGGGCGGGTACCGACCTGGGCAAGCTCAAAGAAATGCTGAAGGGCAAGACGCCGGCCGAGATCGACGTGCTTCGCTCGGACTACGACACGCTGCACGGCATGGGGTCGTTCGATTCCGATGTCCTCGGCGACGTATCCGGCCGGGACGATCTCGACATCGGGTTGACCCTCGTGTACGGGGACCCGTCGACGTTCGTTGATCAGCTCGCGAAGGCGAAACCTGAACGCCGAGCCGATCTGGTCGCGGGGTTCGAAACGTACCTGCGGAAGCGGCAGGACTTCGAAAAGTCCGGAGGCTTTGGTGCCATGATGCCTCCGCAGCAGGACAGCATGAACAGCCTCGCCCAGATCGAACTTGCGGTCACGCGGGCGAAGGAGTACCACGCGGCGCTCACGGTGGCCGAGGCTGATCCCGAGAACAAGGACAAGGCCATCAACGTCGGTGGTGCCAGGGCTCGTTTCGACATGAACTTCCAAGGGGCGGTACAGGCCCAGGACGAGGTTCGCGAGCAGAACGACGCATTCGCCGACATCGCTGCCCAAGTTGCGGCGGCGCTCGTCGGGATCGCTGTGGCATTTGCGACGGCGGGTACAGCCACGCTCGCCATGGTGGCGCTCTATTCCGCCATCGCGTCGGCGGCCACGTCGATCGTGGTGAAGGCGACCCTGAAGGGAGCGGCCTACGGCTGGGAAGACCTCGGTATCGATGTGGCTGTCGGTCTCGTCGACATCGCGATGAGCTACGCCACGGCCGGTTTCGGAAAGGTCGCCCTGGCCGCGGTGGAACGTGCCGTGCTGAGTCGGGCGGCGCAAATGGCGGCCAAGGAGGGTGCCGGAAAACTCACCGAACGTGCGGTCAAGGCATTCATCAAGGAGGCGGTCGAGGAAGGCATCGAAAACGGCATTCAGGCGATGCCCTCGGCGTTCGTCAGTGGCCTGGCCGAGGGTCAGGACGTGCTGACCGCAGCCAAAGGCGCAGGGACTGCCGGCTTGCAAAGTGGCGGCGTAGGAATCGGCATCCACGGTGGCAAGGCGATCGGAGGTGCAGCAGCAAAGCGGATCAAGGGGGCGCTTGCAACAGAGCCACACATCGAGACCGGCAGCCCGCAGCGTCTCCTCGACGAACCGCGACTCGACGAACCGCACGGTGCAGAACCGCCCACAACAGCGTCGGAGCCGAAGTCGGTGTCGGGTTCTCCCACGAGCACCGTCCGCTCGACCCGGGCAGCCGAATCCGACGATCCGACCGTCTCCACTCGTGAACCGGCAACGGCACGGGACACAGCGCGGCTCGATCCGGACGAGGCGATTCCCGAGGGGACGATCTTCTACAGCGAAGGGGTCGACGCGCTGGACGCAAAGGCAAATCGCAACTACTTCAAGAAACTGGTGGTTGACGAGCCTGCGTTGGAGGTTGCCCTGATGCGCAACGTCGAGACCGGTGAGTACCTGGTGATGCAGGGCAACGGCAGCATGGTGCCGATCGGTGACACGAGGGAGATGGTGGAGGCAGTGCCGCAGCAGTACGTCGGCGGTCCGTCCGACGGGCTCAGGCCGGGCGGGAAGTGGGTGGTCGAGGCTCACAATCACCCGATCGACGCCGCGAGTCGTGAGACCCCTGACCATGAC
>JAYURF010000668.1:0-22715 GCA_043756365.1 Acidimicrobiales bacterium | reverse complement strand
TCGGGGCGGCGAGCAAGATGTGGATGCCACGGTCGTTGAGGAAGTACGCGATCATCGCGCCGAAGGTGACCATCTCGCCGTGGGCGAAGTTGGTGAGGCCGGTGGTGCCGAAGATCAGTGACAGACCGACCGAGCACATCGCGATGATCAACCCGAGGCGGATTCCATCGGCGAAACGCTGTGAGATCCGTTCGGTGGTGGACAGTTCCTCGCTCTGGCTCTCGCCGGTGAAGAAGTTGACGATCCGCTTCGACGTGACGAAACTGTCCTGCGTCACCGTCTGCTCTGCCGGAGTATCGGCCGACAGGGCCAGCCCGTCGGGCAAGGTGGCGACGTCGATCGTCACGACGTAGTCGGCCTTCGCCGGAACTGCGACGAGCGCGACACCGTTTTCGTCTGTGACGAGCGAGGCGATCTCGACTCCCGACGCATCGACCACGGTGACCGACACCCCGGCGACCGGCTGGTTGTCGGCCCTACCGGTGGCGGTACGGCGCTGGTCCTTCACCTGCACCTGGATCGACTCGCCCTCAGCAGAGGCCACCCCCGGTGACGTCAGCATCGCGCCCAACGCGGCGAACAGTCCAAGGAACAGCCCGAACACGACGATGAGGAGTCGTCGCCCACAGGTTGGATGGTTCGAGGTCCCCACGACCGGCTGCGTCATCGGGCGGCACTCTAGGTGTCCGGACCCCTCCGGCTCAAGCGTCACGTCGAATTTCGTTCGCGAGCATCTACCGATCTGGAGGCCGTCGGTAGCATCGAACGGATTATGAGGCCGCGTCGGTCGCTCCAGCAACGACGACTCACGGGCATCTTCGCGTGTGTCATCGTCCTCACACTCGCAGTCGAATCGTGTGCGAGCGCCGTACCGGTCAACCCTGCCCCAACCAGTGCGTTGTCCACGACCGCGCCCACGCCGACCAGCGAGCCGAGGATTCCGCTTCCGATGGGCCAACTGGTCGCGGTGCCACAGCAGAACCGCGAAGACCCAGCCAAGAACCAGTTCCAGGTCCAAGTGGTCAACGACACCGACGCTCGTTTTGAAGTTCTGTCGGTCCAGTTCGTGTGGGAGGGCTACACGACGCCCGCCATGCCGCGCGACTCGACGATCGTCGGTGGCCAAACCATCGACTTCCCCGTGAGCTTCCCCGGCGCGACGTGCGTCGGTGACGGAACAATCGAGACGATGCCATCGTTGGACGGCGCGACGGTGCTCCTCGGAGTTGGTGATGGCACCATCATCGAGGTTCCCGTCATCGACCGCTGGCATCTCGCCCGTCGGCTGTACCTCGACGATTGCCTTCGCCAGCGCATCGAGTCGATGGTGACGATCGAATGGGCCGAGCTCCGCGAGGAGCAGTTTGAAGGTCGGCCGGTCACCGCTGGCGTGTTGCGTCTCATCCGTTTGACTGCGACGACAGCGATCACGGTCCAGTCGGTGTCCGGCACGGTCCCGTACGGGTTTGAGGTCATCGACGGCGACCCCGCCGAACCGGTGGTCTTCATCGATGCGAACGAACCGGTCGGCGAAGCAGCGATCCGCTTCGTCGAGAGCCGCTGCGATCCGCACGCACTGGCCGAAGTGAAGCAACCGCACAAGTTCGTGGCCCAGGTCGACCTTGGCGATGGGGTGCTCATTCCGTATGTGGTGATCCCCGCCGAGACGATGTGGGTCCCGATGCGCCTGACCGCCGACAAGGCCTGCGTTGCGACCGGCAAGGTCGTTTTCGCCGGCGACTCGCCCGAAACCACCTGACCATCGGTTTCAGACGCCTACGGCGCTCGTGAACGCGGACCCAATAGGCTCGCCACTCGTGCCCACCGCGCTGTCGAACCGGACACAGTCGGGATCGCTCGCCACACTGTGCGTCCTCGGTGCAGCGGGTTTGTTCGGCACGACCGGCACCGTGCTTGCTCATGCGCCACAGGGGGCCTCGGCGCTATCGGTCGGTGCAGTTCGGCTTGCGCTCGGCGGACCTCTGCTCGTGCTCGTCGCTTTTCTCAGGACGCCGACTTCACCGCGACTACGCGCGTTTCGCGGCAGCATTCTCGCCGGCGGAATCGGTGCTCTGGCGTTCCAGCTGTTGTACTTCGTGGCGACGACCCGAACTGGAGTCGCCGTCGGCACGGTGACTACCATCGGCAGCGGACCGGTGTTCTCGGGGCTCATCGACTGGACCCGTTACCGGCGCGCGCCGTCACCTGCTTGGTGTGTCGGCACCATCGTCGGGGTCATCGGTGTGGCGCTGCTGGCACTCACCGGCACCGGCAGTGAGCTCGACGCGCTGGGCATTCTCGCCGCGCTCGGCTCGGGGTTGGGGTGGGCGTCGTTCGCGACGATCAGCAAGTGGCAGATCGATCGTGGCCTCGATCCATCGTGGAGCCTCGGCACGATGTTCACGGCCGCAGCGGTACTCGCGCTCCCACTGTGGTTCACGGAATCACTCGGCTGGTCGAGCACGGGACGTGGAATCATCGTCGCGGTCTACCTCGGTGTGTTCACCCTGACCCTCGCGTACGCCTGGTACGGCTTCGCGTTGCGCACACTCGCTGCGCCGGTGGTGATCACCCTGACCCTGCTGGAACCAGCGACCGCAGCGTTCCTTGCCTGGGTCGTGCTGGACGAGTCGATCGCCGCGCTCGGTTGGCTCGGCATCGCGATGGTCCTGATCGGTCTCGTCGTTGCGTCGCGGGCGAGCGTTACGGTCATCGACGATCGCCGCTGACGAGCGGGCGTGACGTCGGACGACGCATGTCTGCTAAGCAGACGAGATATGACCGAGTTCTTCTCCGACGTCCCCAGCCCTGTCGCTCCGGCTGGTTCGGCCCCGTCCGATGGGCTGCGCTTTCAGGTCTACGACCCCAATCGAATCGTGGCCGGCACGTCGATGGCCGAGCACCTGCGGATCGCAGTGTGCTACTGGCACAGCTTCAACTGGCCCGGCAGCGATGTGTTCGGGGCGGGCACGTTCGACCGGCCGTGGTTGCAGCCTGGCGTCGACCCGATGAAGGCCGCGTTCGCCAAGCAGGACGCGGCGTTCGAGTTCTTCGCCAAGCTGGGCACACCGTTCTTCTGCTTCCACGACGTCGACATGGCCCCCGAGGGCGCGTCGTTGGCTGACAGCAAGGCCAACCTCGACGGGCTCGTCGACCGGGCTGCGGCGAAGATGGCCGAGACCGGCGTGCGGTTGCTGTGGGGGACGGCCAACCTGTTCTCGCACCCCCGCTACGCCGCGGGCGCGGCCACCAACCCCGATCCCGACGTATTTGCCCACGCGGCCGCGCAGGTGCGCCACATGCTCGATGCCACCCACCGCCTCGGGGGCGAGAACTACGTGCTGTGGGGCGGGCGTGAAGGGTATGACACGCTGCTCAACACCCGGATGCGCCAGGAGTCCGATCAGCTCGCCCGGTTCCTCACGATGGTCGCCGAGTACAAGCACCGCATCGGCTTCACCGGACAGTTGCTGCTCGAACCGAAGCCGCAGGAGCCCGCCAAGCACCAGTACGACTACGACTGCGCAACGGTTCACGGCTTTCTTCAGCGCTACGACCTCGTCGACCAGTACCGGGTCAACATCGAGGTGAACCATGCCACCCTGTCGGGCCACTCGTTCCATCACGAGGTGGCCTACGCGATCGACAACGGCATCTTCGGCAGCGTCGACGCCAACCGCGGCGATGCCCAGAACGGCTGGGATACCGACCAGTTCCCCAACTCTGTCGACGAGCTGTCGCTGGCGGTGTACGAGATCCTGCGTTCCGGCGGGTTCGGCGTCGGAGGACTCGGTAGCGGCGGGTTCAACTTCGACACCAAGTTGCGCCGCCAAAGCAGTGACCGCACCGACTTGTTCCATGGACACATCGGCGGCATCGACACCCTCGCCCGCTCGCTGCTGGTGGCCGAGCGGATGCTCGCGGATGGGGCGCTGGAGCAGGCGCGCGAACAGCGCTACGCGGGCTGGGCGACGCCGCGCGGTCAGCGGATGCTGCGCGGTGACCTCGATCTGGCCACGCTCGCCGACGACAGCGTCGCCGCCGGTCTCGACCCGCGCCCGGTGTCTGGGCGCCAGGAGTGGTTGGAAAGCGAAGTGAACCGTGTCATCTGGTCGACTCCGGCCTGACCGATGAGCAGCCATCAGCGCCTCGTTGCCGGCGTGGACTCGTCCACGCAGTCCACACTTGTCGAGATCCGCGACCTCGAAACGGGTGCGGTGGTCGCGTCCGGCCGGGCTGCGCATCCACCCACGACCCCGCCGCGATCCGAGCAGAATCCGCACACCTGGTGGCAGGCATTCGAGACTGCGTGGGCCGCGGCCGGGGCACCGCTCGTGGAGGCGATCAGCGTTGCCGGGCAACAGCACGGGATGGTCGCCCTCGATGCCGACCGTGCGGTGGTCCGCCCGGCCAAGTTGTGGAACGACACCGAGTCGGCGCCTGATGCCGGCTGGTTGGTGAAGCAGCTGCCCGGACGCGGGGCCGACTGGGCTGCGGCCGTGGGCAGCGTGCCGGTTGCCGCGTTCACCGCGACGAAGCTGTCGTGGCTGCACCGCAGCGAACCCGAATCGTGGCGACGGTTGGCGCATGTGCTGTTGCCGCATGACTGGCTCACGGCTCGCCTGACGGGCGGCCTGACGGGTGGCCTGGCGGGGGGCCGGTTGGTGACCGACCGGGGCGATGCGTCGGGAACCGGGTACTGGTCGCCGGCGACGGGGGAGTACCGCTGGGATCTGCTGGCGTTGATCGACAGCGATCTCGACTGGGCTGCGGTCGTGCCGCGAGTCGCGGGCCCAACCGAGGTGGTCGGCACGTGGAACGGGGCCAAGGTGGCCTGCGGTACCGGTGACAACATGGCCGCCGCACTCGGGCTCGGGCTGGGAGTCGGCGAGGCGGTGATATCGCTTGGTACATCCGGAACCGCGTACACCGTGGCCGACCTCCCGAGCGCCGACCCCACCGGTGCGGTCGCCGGGTTCGCTGACGCGACCGGCCGTTTCCTGCCGTTGGTGTGCACGCTCAACGCGACGAAGGTGACCGACGCGGTCGCCCGGCTGCTCGGCGTCGATTACGCCGGTTTCGAGCGATTGGTGCTCGACGAGCCGGCCGGTTCCGCACCGACGATGCTGGCCTACTTCGACGGTGAACGCACACCAGATCTGCCGACGGCCACAGGAGTGTTGAGCGGGATCCGCAGCGACGTGACCCGCGGGCAGTTCGCCCGGTCGGCGGTCGAGGGGGTGGTCTGCGGCCTGCTCGACGCGCTCGATGCGCTGGCGAGGCACGCGCCGGTCACGTCGGTGGTGCTCACCGGGGGCGGCGCGCGGAGCGCGGCGTATCGGCAGGTGTTCACCGAGCTGTGCGATCTGCCGATCAGCGTGACACCCGCTGCCACCGGCGCCGCCGAAGCCGTTGCAGCCGGCGCATGTGTGCAGGCCGCAGCCGTCGCCGATGGCGTTGGTCATGTCGACATCGTTGCGCGGTGGGGCCTCGGAGGACGCGAACACGTCGGTGGGGTTGAGGCACCGCTCGCAGGCATCGTGCGTGACCGCTACCGCGACCTCCGAACTGCCCTGCACCCGTTGTCGTGACCGGCACTGACCAACCGTGACCGGCGACGACCCATTCGCTGTGCTCGGGCTGACCAGAGACGCCGCACTTGCCGATGTGCGGGCCGCACGCCGGCGTCTGGCTTTTGAACGTCATCCTGATCGCGGTGGGAACGCCGAGGCGATGCAAGCCCTCAACATCGCGTTCGAAGCATGTGTCGCGCATCTCACCAAACGTCGTCCCCTGCCGCCGGCAGCGGGGAATGGGCCGCCGCCGGCGGGGAATGGGCCGCCGCCCACCGGGAATGCGCCGGCGGGCGGGCGGATCTGGGGGCGCCCGGGCCGTTTCGTCGATCAGGATTCACCGTCGTTCACGGTCGACGCGCTGCCGGCGGAAACCTTCGAGGCGATGCTGGTTGCGCTGTCGTGGATCGGCGAACTGGTCGACGACGACCCGCCGTACCGGTTGGAGTGCCTCCTGAACGAGCCGGAGCCATGCTGGTGCCGGCTCGATGTGGTGCCCGATGCGGGTGGTAGCACGGTGAGCATCACCGTCGTGTCGGTCGCTGACGGCCACCGGGTGTCGGCCGAGGCGGTGCGCGACACGTGGGTCGATCACCTCAACCGGATCGGCCGCCCGACGCCTTGACCAACCGGTCGCGGATCGCGTGGCCGAGACCCGCCGCCGCGGGGAGGACGGCGATGACGGCGGCGTCACCGCGTTCGTCGGCGTCGCGCAGCCACTGGTACAGGTTGCGCGCGTACGTCACGAGGTCGACGCCGTCGCCGAGAACCGGAGCGGAAAGGTCGCCTGCGAGTGTTCGGGCTGCGTCGGCATCGTCGGCCAGCACCACCCGGCAGGCGGGGGCATAGTGCGAATCGAGCATGCCCGGAGCGCGGCTCGCCCCACCGAGTGCGCCCGGCGGTGCGCCGAGCAGTGCGTCGATCTGTTCGGCTGTGATCGCTCCGGGGCGCAGCACCTGCGGCGGGTACGTGGTGCAGTCGACGATCGTGCTCTCCACACCCACCGGGCATGGCCCGCCGTCGAGTACGTAGTCGACGTCGCCACCGAGGTCGGCGACCACGTGCGCGGCGGTCGTCGGACTCACCCTGCCGAAACGGTTGGCTGATGGTGCTGCCAGCCCACCGCCGAAACGGCGCAACAGCTCGTGGCTCAGCGGGTGGGCCGGCACGCGCAACCCGACCGTCGGCCGTCCCCCGGTCACCACCGCAAGCACGCGCTCGGCACGCGGGACCAGCACGGTGAGTGGCCCGGGCCAGCACGCCTCGGCCAGCACGCGTGCTGTCGTCGGCGGCGCGCTGGACCAGGCGTCGACCTGCGAGGCGCCGGCCAGGTGGATGATCAGTGGGTGGTCGGCGGGGCGGCCCTTCACCGTGAAGATTCTCCGCACGGCGATCTCGTTGTCGGCATCGGCAGCAAGGCCGTAGACGGTCTCGGTGGGGATCGCCACGAGCCCACCGTTGCCGAGCACCTCGAGCGCCCGATCAAGGTCGGTCATACAGGGCTGCAGCTCATCCGGGTCCCGGGCTCACGCAGGGACGGCGTCGATGAACTGCAACGCCGCGTCGATAAAGCCGAACGACTCCGGTGTGGCGAAGTGGTCGACGTTGCGCAGTACGATCAGCGAACCGTTGGGAAGCGCCTCGGCCAAGGGGTCTCCCGGTCCGGCGAAGTCGCGGTCACCGATCACCACGAGCGTCGGGCACGTGGCCGCGGCGACGAGTTCGGGCGTGAACTCACCATTGCGGGGCCGCTTCATCACCGCGGTCAGGGCGACGAGGTCGTTACCCGGCTGGGTGCCGTAGTTTGCGAACAGCCTGGCGATGTTGTCGTCGGCCGGGGCGGTGCCTTCGAGACCGGCGATGATCCGCAACGTGTGTGCATCGTCGCGCTCGAACACGTTCTGGCCGATGCCGGCAAGCACCAGCCGTCGGAAACGGTGCGGCTGCACGCAGGCGACCTGCAGCAGCGTCATCGCCCCGAGCGAGAACCCGACCGCGTCGACCGGCTCCTCGGGCATTGCCTCGAGCACCCGCGTCGTGAGATTGGAGTACGCCGCGGGGTCGTGGGGCTTGGGGGCTTCGCCGTGGCCGAGCAGGTCGACCCCGATCACGGGCCGACCCGCATCGGCGAGCAGATGGGTGAAACCGCTGGAACCCCATGTGGTGGCGAACGAACCGCCCCAACCGTGCACGAGGACCACGGGTGTCGACATGCTGTGAACCGTATCCGCGCACCGATAGCCTTCGTGCGCCGCTTCAACGGTCGGTCTGGTTGGCCGGGGAGAATCGCTCGAGGGAGCTGCCACCTTATGAAGATGCTGAACGACGCTGGCGCGTTCGATCTCACGTACAACGACGTGTTCATGGTGCCAAGCCTGTCGGCGGTACCGTCACGCTTCGACGTCGATCTCACCACTCCGGACGGCCTTGGCACGACGATCCCGGTGGTGGTTGCCAACATGACCGCGGTGGCCGGGCGGCGGATGACCGAGACGGTGGCCAGGCGGGGCGGGATCACCGTGTTGCCCCAAGACATCCCCCTCGATGTGATCGAAACGGTGGTCGCCTACATCAAAACCCGCCACACCGTGTACGACACCCCGATCACGCTCAGCCCGCACAACACCGTCGGCGACGCGCTGCAACTGATCCACAAACGGTCCCATGGTGCCGTGGTGGTACTCGACGGTGATCGTCCCGTGGGGATCTTCACCGAGCACGACGCGAGCGGGTTCGACCGGTTCACCCAACTGCGCAACGTCGGCCGCCGCGACATCATCACCATTGCGGCCGGCACCGCTCCCGAGGAGATCTACGAGCGGCTGTCGGGCGAGCGCCTATCGGTGGCTCCGGTGGTGGATGACGAGGGGCTGCTGATCGGCTGCGTCACCCGCACCGGGGCGCTGCGCAGCACCATCTACCGGCCCGCGGTCGATGCCGACGGTCGGCTCCTCGTGGCGTGTGCCGTCGGCATCAACGGCGACCCCGCTGCCAAGGCCGCGGCGTTGTTGGCGATGGGTGTCGACGTGTTGGTGATCGACACCGCGCACGGCCATCAGACCAAGACGCTGCGAGCGATTGAAGCGGTCCGTGGCGCGGCACCGAACACCTCGATCGTGGCCGGCAACGTCGTGACGGCCACGGCAACGCGCGAGTTGATCGAGGCGGGCGCGGATGTGATCAAGGTCGGTGTCGGCCCGGGCGCGATGTGCACCACGCGGATGATGACCGGCGTCGGGCGGCCGCAGTTCTCCGCAGTTGTCGAATGCGCCGACGAGGCCCGCCGATTGGGCAAGCACATCTGGGCCGACGGTGGGGTGCGCTACCCGCGAGATGTCGCACTCGCGTTGGCCGGCGGGGCCGCCAGTGTGATGTTCGGCTCGTGGCTCGCCGGCACGTACGAATCGGCTGCCGACACGTTGCGCGATCTGGACGGGCGGCTGTACAAGGAGAGCTTCGGGATGGCCAGCAACCGGGCCGTGAAGAGTCGGTCACGATCCGACTCGGCGTTCGAGCGGGCCCGCAAGGAACTGTTCGAGGAAGGCATCAGCACGTCGCGGATGTACCTCGATCCCGAGCGCCCCGGGGTGGAGGACATCCTCGACGAGATCGTCGCCGGGGTCCGCTCGGCATGCACCTATGCCGGAGCGTGCACGATCGACGAACTGCACGAGCGTGCCGTCGTCGGCGTACAGAGCGCCGCCGGTTACAGCGAGGGCATGCCGACGGGAACCAGCTGGTGACGGCGACGGGCGCCGCGTTGCGGATCATCGCCATCGACGGACCGGCCGGGGCCGGCAAGAGCACGGTCGCCCGAGCGCTGGCAGCGCGCCTTGGACTGGAGTACCTCGACACCGGCGCGATGTACCGCGCCGTCGCCTATGCCGCGCTGCGGCGGAGCATCCCGCTCGATGACCTGCCCGCGATTGCCGCATTCACCCGTGACGTGTCACTCGAGGTGGGCGAGTACGGGGTGCTCGTCGACGGGGTCGATGCCACGAGCGAGGTGCGCTCGCCGAACGTCACCCGCTCGGTCGCCGCGGTTGCCGCCAATGCCGGGGTGCGCGCCGAGCTCGTGCGGCGTCAGCGCGACTGGGCACGCGCCCGTGGCGGGGGAGTGATCGAGGGGCGCGACATCGGCTCGGTGGTCTTCCCCGATGCGGTGCTGAAGCTGTACCTCACGGCGTCGCCGCAGGTTCGCGCCGAACGGCGCGTCGCCGAAGCCGGTGGTGACATCGACGACATCGCCGCCCAGATCGAAGCGCGGGATGCTTCGGATCAGGCCCGTCTCCACGGCCCGCTGACCGAGGCCGCCGGGGCGGTCGTCGTTGACACGTCCGGGTTGAGCATCGACGCGGTACTCGAGCGGATCGAGCAACTGCTCGCAGACGACGCCTCAGGTGATGCGTCAGGGGGAACAGCGGAATGACACGGATCGATACCAACCTCGCCGGGCGCAGCGTCGTCGAACGAGCCGCCTACCAGACGGTCAGGTTCATCGTCACCTCGTTTTGTCGCATCTGGTGCCGGATGACGATCGAGGGTCGCGAGAACGTGCCGACCCAGGGGGCGTTCGTACTGGCACCCGTGCATCGCAGCATCCTCGACACACCCATCGCCTCGGCCCTCACGTGGCGGCGGATGCGGTTCATGGGTGCCGACAAGTACTGGAAGTCGTACTGGTTCGGGCGGCTGCTGTCGGTGCTCGGCGGGTTCCCGGTCACGCGCGGCAGCGCCGACCGCGAGGCCCTGAAGCGGTGCATCGAGTTGCTGCAGGGCGGCGAACCGCTGGTGTTGTTCCCCGAGGGTGAACGCAAGAGCGGACCGGTCGTGCATCCGCTGTTCGATGGTCTCACCTACGTCGCCGCGAAGGCGGGGGTACCGATCGTGCCGGTCGGCATCGGTGGTTCGGAACGGGCGATGCCCAAGGGTGCAAAGTTCATTCGTCCGGCCAAGCTCCATGTAGTGGTCGGCGCCCCGATCTACGTACCGGTCACCGACGGCGAGTCCGCCAAATCCCAGCGCAACGCGGTTCGCGAGCTCACCCCGGTCGTGCATGCCGCCCTGCAGCAGGTGCTCGACCGCGCGCTCGCTCGCGTCAACTAGCTGCGAACCACTCGCCGAGTGCTGCTGCCAGCCACACCGGATCCTCCACCCCGCACAGCTCGCGGGCCGAGTGCATCGACAATTGCGGTACGCCGACGTCGATGGTCTGGATACCGAGCCGCGTGGCCGTGACTGGGCCGATCGTCGAGCCGCACGGCATGTTGTTCCGGCCGACGAACACCTGCCACGGCACACCGGCGGTGGCGCAGGCGCGCTGGAAATCGGCGGCGCCGCTCGCCCCGGTGGCGTACCGCTGGTTCGAGTTGAGCTTGACTGCCGGCCCATGGTTCACCATCGGACGGTGGTTGGGATCGTGGCGCTCCGGATAGTTGGGGTGCACCGCGTGGGCATTGTCGGCCGATACGCAGCTCGACTGATGCAACGACGCGAGGAACGATGCCCGGTCGCCGCCACGGGCAAGGTGGATTCGTTCCAGCACCTGCTCCAGCAGCGGGCCGGCCGCTCCGGTGCTGCTCTGGCTGCCGACCTCTTCGTGGTCGAACAAGGCGACCACCTGGTGATGCGGCGCGGCCGGAGCGTGACACAACGCCGCGACCGTGGCCCAGCACGACACCTGGTTGTCGAGGCGCCCGCTGGCCAACAGCGACGAATCCGCGCCGAGGAGTGCCGCAGGTGTGCGGTCGAACAGACACAGCTCCCACCCCG
This sequence comes from Acidimicrobiales bacterium, assembly GCA_043756365.1. GTDB lineage: Bacteria > Actinomycetota > Acidimicrobiia > Acidimicrobiales > Ilumatobacteraceae > VFMC01. Next base: position 11,370 of record JAYURF010000668.1, on the reverse strand, counting down.
CAACCAAAGATCTGGGCCGATCCTGTCCCGGATTCCGGGATGAATTCGGCCCAGATCTTTGGTTGTCGAGCCATTCAGCGAACTCGCCCTCGGTGGCGGTTCCTGTTCCCCACACGGGGGTGAGGTGCTGGTGCTTGTCGAGCACGACGCCGCGGTCGTTCACATCGCGGTCGAGGTGGATCGCGAGTTGCGGCACGCGACAGATCGCAGCGTGGACGGCGATGTCGCTGACGGTGCCGTCGGTCAGCACCACACGACCGGCGATGCCGAGATCACGGTCGAGCCACGAGTTCAGGAGTGCCCCGCCGTAGATCTCCACCCCGAGTTGCTTCCAGCCGAACCCGCCCGTATCGGGCCTCGGCTTGATCCGCAGGCATGGCGAATCGGTGTGCGCTCCAGCGATCCGGAACGGTGTGACACGTGTGCCGGGTCCGCCGGCCAGACGGAAGGCGATGAGGGCTGCGCCGGACACCACGTATCCGGCGTCTGGGAGCACGCCCCAGGAGTCGGCCATCGAGACATGCTCGAACCCAGCCGCCTCGAGGCGGGCTGCGGCGGAGGCAACGGCATGCCACGGTGACGGCGATGCGTCGAGAAACGCTACAAGGTCGCTGATGTCGTGTGGGATGGAGACAGTCGACGCAGTCATGTCAGTGCTTCTGGAAGATGCCCATCGGCAAGCCGGTGTGGCGCAGGTGCGAGGTTTCGTTGACGGTCACGATCGTCCGGTCGCCGCCTCGCGACGCGGCGACGCGATTGATCGAGGTGTAATTCGGATAGAAGAAGCCCTGAGACTTGATCGACAACCCGAGCACGTGTGCGAGGTAGCCGTTGATCACTCCTCCGTGGCAGACGATGGCGACGCGGCCACCGCCGTGGGCGTCGATTACGCCTTCGATCGCGCCGACCACGCGGGCGCGGAACTGCTCGGTCGATTCCTCGTGGGTGTTCCAATCGCCGCTCAGCATCGCCTGCCAGCGCGGATCGTTGGCGGCCTTGAGCTCCTCGACCGGCACGTACTCGTTGGAGTTGCGGTCCCACTCGGCGACATCGTCGACAACGACGATCTCGGCGCCCTGATTGGCCGCGAGCGGGGTTGCGGTCTGCTGAGCGCGACGCAGCGGGCTGGCGTACACGGCCTCCAAGGATTCCGACGACAGGTAGTCGGCGAGGTGCGTGGCTTGGGCGTGCCCGGCCTCGCTGAGCTCGGGATCGGCGGCGCCTGATTCGATCTCGCGGCGGATGGGAAGGGCGTGTCGGATCAACAGAAGCTCCATCTCACCTGACTAGCAGGCTTGAATGGTTGGAATGGAGTCAAGAACCAAGATCGTTGCGACACTCGGACCGGCGAGTGAATCGGCGGAGATGCTCGACCGACTGATCGTTGCCGGTGTCGATGTGATGCGCCTCAACCTGTCCCACGGTGCGGTCGAGGATCACATTGCCCGACTGCACGCGATTCGTGCCGCGTCCGAGCGTGCCGGTGTGGTGATCGGGGTGCTCGCTGATTTGCCCGGCCCGAAGGTGCGCGCCGGTCAGTTGCCACCGGCAGGCGTGGCGTTGGTGGTCGGTGCCGAACTGCGGCTGCGGACCGGCGATGGGCCGAGCGATGCGACCGAGTTCCAGGTCGACTATGGAACGTTGATCGACGATCTGCACCCGGGGGACCGCGTTGTCATCGGTGACGGTGCGATCTCGTTGGTGGTTGAGTGCATCGAACCCGACTGTGCGATCACCCGGATCATCACCGGTGGCACCACGCAGGGCCGTCCCGGTGTGCACATCCCGTCCGAACGCCTGCGCCTGCACACGCCGACGGATGAGGATCTGCGCCTGGCCAAGATCATGGCCGCCGAGGGGGTTGATTTCCTGGCTGTGTCGTTCGTGCGTGCTGCCGCCGATCTGGTCAAGGTCCGTGAGGCGGTCGCCCCGTACACACCGCATCTCGTGGCCAAGATCGAGACCCTGCCCGCGATCGCGGCACTCGAAGAGATCGCCGCCGAGGCCGATGCGGTGATGGTCGCCCGCGGTGATCTGGGCATCGAATGCCCGCTGGAGGATGTGCCCCACCTGCAGAAGCGGATCGTGCGCCACTGCGTCGAGGTCGGTGTTCCCGTGATCACGGCGACGCAGATGCTGGAGAGCATGATCATCGCACCATCGCCGACGCGAGCGGAGGTGAGCGACATCGCCAACGCGGTGTTCGATGGCACCGATGCGCTGATGCTCTCGGCCGAAACGGCGATCGGTGTCGATCCCGTCAACGTGGTCGAGTCGATGCGACGGATCGCGGTTCGTGCCGAGGTCGAGGCGAGCTACAGCGCGTGGGGCACGCGTCTCGGGCGGCTCCAGCGCCGGCAGTGGCCGGACGGACCCGACCGGATCACGATGGCGATCACCCATGCGGCCGGCCTGGCCGCTGTTGATGCCGGTGCCGACGCGATCCTGTGCTGCACCCGGACCGGTCGCACCGCTCGGGCAATGGCCCGGTTTCGTCCCACGCCGGCGCTGATCGGGTTGTCGCCCGATCCCCAAGCGCTGCGGACGATGACGTTGTCGTGGGGGGTGACGCCACTCGCCGTCGACACGTATCGCTCGACCGACGAACTCGTCTGGTACGCGATCGAGACCGCAGTGAAGGAGGGCTTGGTGGCGGCGGGTCAGGTGGTGCTCGTGCTTGCCGGGGCCCCCGACCGCATCGGTGGGGCGGCAACGGACGTGTTGCGGATCGTGCGGGTCGCGTGAACGGTCATGTACGCGACATCTGGAGCGAGGAGGTCGGCCCCGTCGACGCGCCGCTGGTGGTGCTGATCCATGGGTCGATGGACCGGTCGAGCGGCATGCTCAAGCTCAGCCGCCACCTGGATGCGCGGGCACGGGTGCTGCGCTACGACCGTCGCGGGTACGGCCGGTCGGCCCCCCATGACGGCCCGTTCGCCATCGACGAACAGGTCGCCGACCTCGTGGCGCTGCTCGACGGGCGTCGCGCCGTGGTCGTCGGGCACAGCTACGGGGGCGACGTCGCGCTCGCCCTGGCACAGCGCCACCCGCATCTTGTGGCGAGTGTCGCGGTCTATGAGACGCCGCTGTCGTGGGAACCGTGGTGGCCCGGGACGACCGCCGGCGGGCAGGCGGTGGAGTGGATGCATGACCCGGCATCGGCGGCCGAGCGGTTCATGCGCCGCCTCGTCGGCGATCAGCGGTGGGACGCCTTACCGCAACGCACCCGGGACACCCGACGGATGGAGGGGGCGGCCCTCGTTGGGGAGCTGTCCGACCTGGGTCGGAACGCGCCGTGGGATCCGGACCGGATCCACCACCGGGTGATCGCCGGGTTCGGCTCGCGGGGCGCCGCGCATCACCGGCGCGGCATGGAGCAGGTCGCCGCGACGATCGTCCTCGCGAGCGTGGTCGAACTGCCGGAGTGTCGCCACGACGCGCCCCTCAGCCATCCGGTGCTCTTCGCGTCGATGCTCGTCGACCCGTTGCTCGTCGACCCGTTGCTGCCTCGATAGCTGCCGGTTCGCTGACGTCAGGTGCGGTCGGGGGCGTCGACGGCAACGCCGAAGAACGTGCATGTGGTCGGGGTTGTGTCGTTGACCGATGCTTTGTCGCGGACCCGTTGGGCACAGTCTTGCAGTTCGGACCGTTGTGTCCACACGCCGAGCGCGAAACCGGCCAGCACCAGCACCGTGACGATTCGGGTGGTGACCTTCTTGACGACGACGGCCGACACCGCCGACAGCGCCACGAAGCCGACCGTGATCGCGATGGCCAAGTTCTTGGCCCCGTCGACAGTGATCGCCACGACGGTGCCGTCGACAGTGATCGCCAGGACGGTGTTGGCGCTGGCAGCGAGCATGATCGGACCTTACGTCGTAAGGTGGGTCCGTGAGCGTCAATGAGGAATCCACCCGTCCGATCAACTTCAGCGGCACCGGCTTGCCGACGACCGTGCTTGCCGCTGCGGACCCGATTGCGCGCCAGATGCTGCTGGCGGCGCTGGAGCGGCCCGACGGCGAACGACGCGACGGCGTCGCCGCAACGGTCGCCAGGTTCCCCCGGTTCCTCGATGGCTGGACCGCGCTCGGCGATCTCGGCCGCGACACCATCGAACGCTACGCGGCGTATCGCGTCGGCTACCACCGCGGTCTCGACGCGCTGCGCGCCAGCGGGTGGCGCGGATCGGGGTATGTGCGCTGGACCGAGGAATCCAATCACGGGTTCTTGCGGGCACTGGTGGGCCTCGGCGCGATGGCGGCCGAGATCGACGAGACCGATGAAGCCGACCGGATCGGCCTGTTCCTCAGCCAACTCGACCCGTCCGGCATTCCGGACTGGGCTCGCTGACTGGGCCCGCTGACCAGGGCCCGCGCACGGTCTGGTACTGATCGGTCGATGCGCGTAGCCGGGGCCGTCCTCGCTGGTGGCCGAAGCGCGCGGATGGGTCGCGACAAGGCGCTCCTCGATGTCGCCGGGACGCCGATGCTGCACCGAGTGATCAATGCGCTGCGCGATGCGGGGTGCGACCCGGTCGCAGTCGTCGGTGGTGATCCGGACCGGATCGCTGCATCTTCGGTGCTCTACGTGCCCGATGGATTCGCCGGCGATGGTCCGCTCGGTGGGATCATCTCGGCGCTGCGGTGGCGTCCCGGGGAAGCCGTGCTCGTCGTTGCCTGCGATCTTCCCCTCCTGAGCGGTGCCGATCTCGGCAAGCTGTTGGCGGGCGCGGCACCGGCACTCGATCCGGCGCTCGATGTAGTCGTGGCCGTCACCGACCGCATCGAGCCGTTATGCGCGTTGTGGCTGCCGTCGGCGCTCGCGCCGCTGAAGGAGATCCACGCCGCTGGTGAACGGGCGGTGCAGCGCGCCATCGCCGGCTTGCGAACGGCCCGAGTGGATGTCACCCGGCGCAGCATGACCAACGTCAACACGCCTGCCGACCTCGCCGGCGTCAACCAAACCGCTGGCGCGGCAGCGTGCATCGGTCCCCCCGTCGAGCACGATCGGAAACACGGCGGATAGCGTGCCCCACATGGCGATCCGCGAAGTCAGCATCGATGAGCTGGACCAGGCACTCACGGCAGGAGCGCGGTTGATCGATGTGCGCGAGACCGACGAGTACATCAGCGGTCATGTTCCCGGTGCCGTGCACGTCGCATTGGGCACGGTGCCCGACAACGTCGACGCGTGCCGTGGCGATGGCCCGGCATATGTCGTGTGCCGCAGCGGAGCGCGCAGCATGCGGGCATGCGAGCTCCTGGCCGATCACGACATCGAGGCGATCAACGTCGGGGGCGGGACGCTGGCATGGATCACGAGCGGCCGGTCGGTCACTCCGGGAGACGCACCAACGTGACATATCGTTGGGTCGCGACACAGGCCGAGTTCGACGAGGTTGTCGACACGCTGTGCGCCGAGGAGCGCTACGCGGCTGATACCGAGTTCCACCGCGAGCGGACGTATTACCCGAAGCTGGCCCTGCTGCAGCTCGCCTGGGCCGACCAGATCGTGCTCGTCGATCCGCTGGCGGTCGACCTGTCGTCGTTGCGACGGTTGTTTGCCTCCGATGCGGTCGCCGTGTTCCATGCCGCTCAACAGGACCTCGATGTCCTCACCCACGTGTGCGGCTGCGTCCCGAAACGGTTGTTCGACACCCAGCTCGCAGCCGGCTTCCGCGGCTACAGCACACCATCGCTGATCTCGCTGCTGCAGGCCGAGCTTGGTGTCATCGCGTCGAAGGGCGACCGCCTCACCGATTGGCTGCGCCGCCCGCTCACGCCCGAGCAGCAGCACTACGCGGCCGGCGACGTTGCCCACCTGCTGGAGATGCACGACCGGTTGACGGCCCAGCTCGTTGCGGTGGGCCGGCTGGAGTGGGCGCTCGACGCCTGCGAGGAGCTGCGCGTCAAACCGACGGGCGCATCCGATCCCGAGCACGCGTGGTTGCGCCTGAAAGACGTACGCATCCTGAAAGCCAAGGCCAGGGGTGTCGCCCAGTCGGTGGCAGCGTGGCGTGAACGGCGCGCGGCCTCGGTCAACGTGCCGGTACGTCAGATCCTGCCCGACCTCGCCATCTTGGGCATCGCTCAACGCCATCCAGGTACTCCGGCCGAGCTGGCCCAGTCGCGCGGGGTGGAAGAGCGTCATAGTCGTGGCGCGATCGGTGCCGAGATCCTCGCGGCCGTGGCCGATGGGTTGCGCCGCGACATCCACCACCCCACCCCCGACGGTGACGATCTTGATCGTTCGCTGCGCCCAGCGGTCGCCCTGGTTTCAGCCTGGGTCAGCGAGGTGGCCCGTTCGGAAAAGATCGACACGACGTTGTTGGCCACCCGGTCCGACCTGGTGGCGCTGCTGCGCGGCGACGAAGCGGCCCGCCTGGCCCACGGCTGGCGGGCCGGCCTGCTCGGCGACGGCATCCGTCAACTCGTCGAAGGCCGCGCTGGCCTCACCTTCGATGGCCACGGCGGCCTGAAGCTGATCCCCGTCGCCTGATCACCGGGTACCTGATCACCGGTTAACAGTGCGGCGCAGCTTGGCCCACAGCGCGTCGAATGCTTGGGACACGTCGGCACTGCGGGCGCCGTAGGAGTGAATCGGCCGGCGTTCGCCGACTGCCTGGTTGAGGATCACTCGCTGGGGGATCGCCGGCTTCCAGATCGACTTCTTGCCGACGATCTGGGCGAGTTCGTCGATGCGCCGGTCGGCCTCGGTGCTCACCCCGGGAACCCGGTTGACGATGACCCCGCTCAACTCCAAGTCGCCGTTGTGGGCGCTCCACACATCGTCGATCAACGTCGCCACGGCACCGATGCCGCGTAGCCCCAATGCCGACGGCTCGACCACGATCAGCGCATGATTGGCCGCCGTCAGTGCGCTGGTGGTGAGGTTTCCGAGCGACGGCGGGCAATCGATCAAGATCGCGTGGTAGTTGCTCGCGACGGTCGCGAGGGCGGTACGCAGCCGCGACGGTGTGCCGGAGTCACGGGACTGGAGGTCCGGTGACGCTGGCAGCAGGTGGACTGCGTCACCCCACGCGCTGTCGATAATTGCCTCCGCAGCCGTCGCCGACACATCGGCGCTCGCCAGCACATCGGCCGTGGACAGCCCGAGAGTGTCGGGGTCGATCCCCAACAACCAGGTGGCCGAGGCTTGGGGGTCGAGGTCGACGACCAGCACCCGGTGCCCAGCGGCGGCGGCCGCAGAGGCCAACCCGAGGGTGACCGTGGTCTTGCCGACACCGCCTTTTTGGTTCAACATCGCCACTGTGTTGCTCATCGAAGGATTCTGTCATGAGCAGGTAGCATGGCCCCCACTTGTCAGTCTCTAGTTTCGGGAGCCCTACCGTGAAGAAGGGTCGTCACCGCCGCTTCGAAGAAGCGCGAAAGCTCAAGCAAGCAGGTCCCAGTGCGTTCGATCTGGGATTCGGTGGCAATGGCCACCAGGAGCGTACTCAAGACGACGAGTACGCAGCGCTTGCCGAAAAGTACGGCGTCACGTTCGATGAGGACGATGACGATTCTGCCGACTCCGACGACGACTCCGACGACTGACGTCCCCCTGACGGCGATCATCGCTGTCGGCCAACACCCCCAGAGCATCATGACCATTTCGTCCATTCGTAATGTCGCGCTTGTTGCGCACGTCGACCACGGCAAGACCACCCTCGTTGACGCCCTGCTGCGCGCCACCGGCACTTTTGCCGCCCATCAGGCTGTTGTCGACCGAGTCATGGACTCCAACGACCAAGAGCGCGAGCGCGGCATCACCATCTTGGCCAAGGCTGCTTCGATCACGTGGAACGGGGTCAAGATCAACCTGGTCGACACTCCCGGCCACGCCGACTTCGGCGGCGAGGTGGAGCGTGCGCTCACCATGGTGGATGGTGTGCTGTTGCTCGTCGACGCCGCTGAAGGGCCGCTCCCGCAGACCCGCTACGTGTTGCAGAAGGCGCTCGCCCGCGATCTGCCGGCAATCGTCATCATCAACAAGGTCGACCGTGGCGACGCCCGCGCCGAGGAAGTGCTCGACGAGGTGTATCAGCTGTTCATCGACCTCGATGCCGGCGATGAGCACATCGACTTCGAGATCATCTCCGCCGTGGCTCGTGAGGGGCGGGCGATGCGCGGTATCGGCATGCCCGACGACGATGCCGACCTGTCGGCGCTGCTTGACACGATCATTGAAGCGATTCCGGGCCCGACCGGAGATCCTGATGCTCCGCTGCAGGCGATGGTCACCCAGCTCGATGCCAGCGAGTACCTCGGTCGGCTGGCGATCGGCCGAGTCGTCAACGGTGTGATGCGCCGCGGCGAGACGGTTGCCCTGCTCGAGGAAGAGTTCGCCGAGGGGCAGCCGCCACTGAAGCGCCGCCTCACCCAGCTGATGGCGTTTGAAGGCGTGAGCCGCAACGAGGTCGATTCGCTGTCGGCCGGCGATCTATTCGTGGTTGCCGGGTTCCCCGAGGTGGAGATCGGCGACACGATCGCCGGCACCGAAAACCCCGAGGCGCTGCCCCGTTTGGTGGTCGACGAGCCGGTCCTGCGGATGACCTTCGGCGTCAACACCTCGCCCTTGGCAGGCAAGGATGGCAAGTACCTCACCAGCCGCCACCTGGTCGACCGGCTGAACAAGGAGTTGCTCGGCAACGTCTCGATCAAGTTGTTCGATACCGGTACACCCGATGTGATCGAAGTCGCGGGCCGTGGCGAGCTGCAGCTCGCGGTGCTGATCGAATCGATGCGCCGCGAGGGCTACGAGCTGCAGGTCAGTCGCCCCGAGGTGATCACCAAGGAAGTGAACGGTAAGCGTTTCGAGCCCCAAGAGCGCGGCGTGTGCGATGTTCCCGACGAACACGTCGGCACCATCACCCAAGAACTTGCCCCACGCAAGGGCCGCATCACCGACCTGCGTTCCGGCGATGCCGGCCGCACGATCGTCACCTTCGAATGCCCGAGCCGCGGCCTGATCGGGTTCCGTTCGCTGCTGATGACCGCCACCCGTGGCACCGCGTTGCTGCACCAACACCACCTCGGCTGGATGCCGTGGGCCGGCGAGATGCCCGACTCGCGCGGCGGGGCAATGGTGTCCGACCGCCTCGGCATGACCACCGGTTATGCGCTCGACAAGCTGCAACTCAGCGGCCAGTTTTTCGTTGCGCCCGGCGAGCAGGTGTACGAAGGCATGGTCGTGGGCGAGTGCTCGCGTGAGGACGAGATGGTTGTCAACGCCATTCGCCCCAAGGAAAAGAACAACATCCGCACGCACAGCCACGACGACGCGGTCAAGTTGCCGACACCAAAGATCCACACGTTGGAAACGGCGATCGAGTGGATCACCGGCGACGAACTGGTCGAGGTCACCCCAAAGGCGATCCGCATCCGCAAGCGTTTCCTTGGCCTCGAAGAGCGCCGCAAAGCCAACAAACGCGTCCCGGTCTGACGGCCCTCCAGCCGAGGGCGTACCGACCTAGCTTCGGTGCGAGGTAGTTCGTGTCCTTTCCGCGCTCTGGTGGCGCGCGATGGACACGGACGACCCGGCTGTGGGGTTGCTCAGCGTTGCCCGGCCGGTTGTTCAGCGGCGCCGGACGGCCGGGTGGGGGAGCGGAGTCCACCTCGGGCGGGTGAGCAGCGTGATCATCTGGGCGTAGACCCTGTCGCCGATCATGCCGGAGATCTCGTCGCGCAGGTACTCAAACACGGGCACGCTGCCGACGAACGCGTCGGGGGACTCGGTGCACCACCAGTGGAACTCGGCGCCGCCGGGGCCCCAGTCGCGCCGCTTCCACTCGCGCAGGGTGGAGGTGAGGTGGCCGTTGTCATCGGTGTGCTGATCGAGGCGCAGCGGGAGCTGCCAGCACACGTTCGGCTTCCAGTCCATCGGTCGCTCACCGGCGTCGAGCGCGGCGCGGTGCAGCGCACAGCCTGGGCCACCGGGGAAGCCTGGCCGGTTGAGGAAGATGCACGCGTCGTCGACGAGACGGGAGACGGTGGCGAATTCGTCGCCGTCGCCGCCGTCGCCGTCACCGTCACCGTCACGGGCGGCGGCGAGAAAGCCGTGTTTGCGGCCCTGCTTGGCGTACTGCCACACCTTCGGGGTGAGCCGGACGACGGCCCGCACGACGGTTTGCACGTCGTCGTCATCGACGAAGTGGGCGCCGTAGCTGCAGCACCCCTGGGCCATCTCGGTGGCGTCGGCATCGAGCACGCCCTTACATCCGTTGCCGTAGATGCAGCTCCAGTTGGATCGCAGGAACGTGGCGTCGAACACCCAGGTCCGTGTGTCGACGTCGTCATCGAAGCTGATCCACTCGTGCGTATCGGGCAGACCCGCCACGGCTTTGCGCGCGGCCGGTGGGCGGCTGGGTGGGCGTGGGGAAACGGGCACATCGGCGAATGTAGGCGCTCGGTAGGCTCGGTGTCGCATGACGACTACCGCCGATGAGCTCCGCTCGACGTTCACAAACTTCTTCGCCGCCCGCGGCCATCACGTGGTGCCGTCGGCGAGCCTCATCCCACACGACCCGACGGTGTTGTTCACCGTTGCCGGGATGGTGCCGTTCAAGCCGTACTTCGTTGGCGACGAGGTCGCTCCGTTCAAGCGTGCGGTGAGCTCGCAGAAGTGCGCCCGGGCCGGCGGCAAGCACAACGATCTCGACGACGTCGGGCGCACCAAGCGCCACCTGGTGTTCTTCGAAATGCTCGGCAACTTCAGCTTCGGCGACTACTTCAAGACCGATGCGATCCCGTGGAGCTGGGAGCTCGTCACCGAGGCGCTCGGCTTCGATGGCGACCGGTTGTGGATCACCGTGCACGACAGCGACGACGAGGCCGAAGCGATCTGGCACGAACACGTCGGTGTGCCGATGGACCGCATTCAGCGCCTCGGCGACAAGGACAACTTCTGGCAGATGGGCGACACCGGTCCGTGCGGTCCGTGCAGCGAGATCCACATCGACCGCGGCCCGGCGTTCGGTCCCGACGGCGGCCCCCTCGGCGATCCCCACGGCGACCGCTTCATGGAGTTCTGGAACCTGGTGTTCATGCAGTACAACCAGAGCTCCGATGGAACTCGCTCGCTGCTGCCAAGGCCCTCGATCGATACCGGTGCCGGGCTCGAACGCATCCTGTGTTTGTTGCAGGGAGTCGATGCGGTGTGGGAGACAGATCTGATGCAGCCGCTCATCGATCAGGCGTGCAGCCTCACCGGCAAGTCCTACCGTGCCGGCGACTACGACGACCGGGTCAGCTTCAGCATGCGTGTGCTCGCCGAGCATGCGCGCAGCGCGACGATGCTCGTCAACGACGGCGTGTTCCCGAGCAACGAGAACCGTGGCTACGTGCTGCGCCGTATCATCCGCCGCGCCGT
>JAYURF010000667.1:0-7201 GCA_043756365.1 Acidimicrobiales bacterium | reverse complement strand
CGACGAATACATGGAGGTTCTCGAGTTCTTCCTACCCCGCCGCATGATCGTGGTTGAAGTGCGTGGCCGCGGGCGTAGCGAGGTGCCGTCCGGCAACTACTCAGCGGCTGACCACGCCGATGATCTGGCAGCGGTTCTGGACGAGGAGGGCATCGACCGATTTCACATGATGACGTTCTCGCGAGGCACAACGTGGGCGCTCGATCTCGTGTTGCGCGACCCAAGTCGAGTCGCCTCGGTGTCGATCGGCGACTACTGGGCACGCGAGCACCGGCTGGATGAGGCCGCGGCCGACACGATGATGGCCACGCGCTTTCGTGGTCGGCCAATGCCTGAACGAGTGGAGGCACATGTGCTGACGGAGCTGTTCCGAGCATCACGGGACCGTGACCTGTGCGGGCTCATCGCGGCGACCGGGATCCCCGTCCTCGTCGCCAGCGGGACGGAGGCGGGCGGCTTGCTGACCGACGACGACATCGACGAGTACAGGCACCGGATCCCCGACGTGGAGACCGCCGTCATCGCGGGCGCCAGCCACGACCTGTTCCGACCGGACCGGCTGGCATACCCACGGGTCGTGCAGGACTTCATGGCGCGCCGAGCGCCCGATCTCAGATCCAGCGCGACGTCACCGCTGTGAGCCGTTCGCCGCTCAAGTCCTTCAGCTTCACCCCGACGAGCTTGGCGACCGATTCCGAGGTCTGATAGCGCAGTACCGGCCGCTCAGCGTTGGCAACCTGCCAGATCACCTCGGCAACATCTTCGTTGGTTTGGGCGGTCTCGTAGCCGCCGGCTTGCACGCCGGCGAACACCGCTCGCATCGCCGCATACGGGGCCCCCTCCACCGTGGTCGACGGACGAGTCGAGTTCGTGGCGAACTCGCCCGTCACCGGGCCCGGCTGCACGATCGAGACGTAGACGCCGAGGCGGGCGGCCACGGGAAACAGCGATTCGAGCAGACCCTCGAGGGCGTGCTTCGACGCGCAATACGCATCGTTGAAAGGCAGTCCCAACGACCCGGAGATGCTGCTGAGGGCGATGAACCTTCCCGCACCGCGCTCGCGCATCGCCGGAAGTACCGCGTGCAGCAGCCGGACCGGACCGAACACGTTCGTTTCGATCGAAGCGCGAAAGTCGTCGAGCGACAGTTCCTCTGTTGTGCCAGCAACGCCGACACCGGCGTTGCTGATGACGATGTCGATCGGGCCATGATCGGCGACAACGCCGGCCACCGCAGCGGCGACCGAGGCGTCCGAGTCGACATCGAGCTGGCGGATATCGGCATCGGCTCCAGCTCCATCCAGCGCTGAACGCAACGCCCCGCACCGCTCCAGCGAACGCATCGTCGCCGCCACCGTGCAACCGTTCCGGGCGAAGTGGACCGCAGCCGCAAGGCCGATCCCACTCGAACATCCCGTGACCAGCACCACTCTGCTCACGACCACCGCCGAGCGGGTAATGGCCGGGGCGCCAAGGTTCTGCGTCGGTCTCGACACGGTGAGCATGTCGAGACCGACAAAGTTCGGGGCGGGCTGTGTGATTCGGGCTTCATCGACGTGACGATAGTGTCAACTTCGGAGTCGTCGAGCGCGATGGCCAAGCACCTGGCAAGCCGATCTAGTGACGGGGCGCGATCACTTCGGCGGCGACCCATTCGAGCGTGTCGATCGATGCGTCGGGGTCGTCGCCGCACAGGTTGAACACGATCCAACCGGCGCCGATCGCTTCGAGCTGGCCGACCTCGTCACGCATCTTTTCGGCGTTCAAACCACGGCGCACATCGAGCATTCCCCACACCCCGGTGCAGATGATCTCTAGGGCGGCCGGCTCGCGGCCCGCTCGCTCGCACGCGATCCGCAGGTCGTCGACGCGCTGCGCGAACGCAGGCAGAGTCGGTATGGCGCGGGTCCGCAGCGTGCGGATCCGTTCCTCGGAGATGATCATCCCGATCCAGCCGTCACCTTCACGCACCGCCCAATCGAGCCCCCAGTCGGTGTTGCCGTGCAGCCACAGCGGCGGGTGCGGAGACTGCACCGATGCGGGGACGCACCGCACACCGCGAGCCGAGAAACCGTGGCCGTCGTGGGTGACGTCGTGGCCGGCCCACACCTGCTTGGCGATGGCCATCGCCTCTTCGAAACGCTGACGGCGATTGTTCGGGTCGACGCCGAGCGCGTGAAACTCCGACTTCAGGTAGCCAGTCCCCATCCCGAGCGTGACCCGACCCTCGCTGAGGTGATCGAGCGTGGCCACCTGGTGCGCACTAACGAACGGGTTGCGGTAGGTGGGCAGCAGCACCCAGCTGAGCAGCCGGACCGTCGAGGTGACTGCGGCACAGAACCCGAGCGAGGTGAACAGGTCGGCCACGCCCTCGCCGCCGGATTCGACCCAGCGGTTCGACGGCGCCGGGTGATCCGTGAACGCGATCGCGTCGTAACCGACCCGCTCGGCCGTGGTGGCGAACCGTTTCGTTTCGTGCGGCGTGATGATTCGCGGCGTCCACTTCGGGTCGCCGATGCCGTGCTGCACCCCGAACCTCATGCGCGGCTCACAGCAGCTCCGCCAACCGGTCGACGAGGACCACGATGTCGCGCGCGCACGCGATGAAGTCCTCTACCTCGCCACCGCCGGGATCGACGACCTCCTCCCACGACTCCAACTCCGTCCCGGCCAGGGCGAGCTGCGCGACCCGGTCGGCCAACGGCGACATCGGTGCCGGCAACTCTTTGGCCAGACGGATGAGTGTGCCAGCTCGCGTCGCCAACGTCGGGTGCTCGCGTCGCACCCAGTGAATGTGCTCCGGGGCCAGGCCGACGATCAGGTCGGCGCCCGCCAGCAGCCGTCGGTCGGCTTGCCTGCTGGCGTGGCGCGGCCACGGCAACCCGACGTCGTCGAGCGCAGCACGAGTGCGCCAGCTGATCGGCATCCCCCCGACGACCAGCGTCCCCGCGGTCTCCACGGTCAGGTCGGCGCGGCGGTGCGCCAGCGCGACGCCTGCGATCACCGAGCGGGCTGCATTGCCGGTGCACAGGAACAGAACCGATGGCGCGTCGCTCATGGGGTAACGAGGACCTTGCCCAGAGCGCGCCGGTCGGCCACTTCGCGTAGCGCCACGGCGGCATCCTCGAGCTGGTGTGTCGAGGAGATGTGCGGCAAGATCCGGCCCGACGCGAGCAGCTCCATCAGCTCGCGCTCGTCACGTGCGGCCTGTTCTGGCGCGTACTGGGCGAAGGTGCGGATCTCGAAGCCCTTGATCACCACTCCCTTCAACAACACCAGGTTCAGCGGGATCCTCGGGATCTCACCGGACGCGAAGCCGACCGTCACGAACCGGCCGCCCCAGCGGGTCGAGCGCAACGCCCGCTCGGCATACGGGCCACCGACCGGATCGATCACCACGTCGGCACCGTCGGGCGCGAACTCGCGGATCGCGTCGCGCAGATCGCGCTCGTCGTAATTGATCGTGTGGGCGGCGCCGCGTTCGCGGCACAGCGCCAGTTTGTCCTCGCTCGAGGCGGCGGCGATCACCTCGGCCCCAAGCGCAACCGCGAGTTCGACCGCAGCAAGGCCCACACCGCCGGCCGCACCGAGGACCACGACCCTGTCACCGGCGGCGACCTCGGCCACCGAGCGGAGCGCGTGGTAGGCGGTCGCATGCGCGACCCAGAACCCAGCTGTTGCTGGTAGGTCGACTCCGTCGGGAACGATGCGGACCGATTCAGCTGCAGCGACCACGAACTGGGCGAACGCTCCGAACATCGTGCTGGCAAACACCCGGTCACCCACGCCGACAGCCGTGACGCCCTCGCCCACAGCGGCAACGGTTCCGGCGCACTCGCTGCCGGGTGTGAACGGCAACGGCACCGACAGCTGGTACTGGTTGTTGAGGATCAAGACGTCGGGGAAGTTGACCGCCGCGGCCGCCACCTCGATCAGCACCTGCCCCGCCCGCGGCGACGGCACCGGAACGTCGTCGATGACGAGCAGTTCAGGGGGCCCATACACTCGACAAACGACAGCGCGCATCACCGCCGCACGCTAGATGACCGAGGGCTGACTCGTTCTGGTCACGTAATTCCGGCTCAGCGGCGGGACGGCGTGACCGGAACGACGGTGTCCCCCTATATTCGTGGGATGAGCGAGTTCACCAGCGAGCTTGAGGGCGCGGTACTCGTCGTCACCCTCGATCACCAGGACCGGGGCAACGCCCTCAGCGGGGACGCGGCGGCATCGCTCGCCGACGTGATCGACGATGTGTCGGTGGGGGCCGGCGATGTGCGCGCTGTCCTCATCCGAGCGGCCGGCAAGCACTTCTGCACCGGGGCCGACGTGAGCGGACGCGGCGGAGGCGACGCCGAGGCGAAGCCGATCACAGGGCACATGGTCCGCTCGCTCGGCCGCACCCACCACCGCTGCGTGGCCGCGGTGTTCCACTGCCGGGTGCCCGTGGTGGCCGCAGTGCAGGGTGCCGCCCAGGGGTTCGGGCTGCATCTCGCGCTCGCCGCCGATTTCGTTGTCGCCGGGGAGCTTGCTTCGTTCAAGGACCCGTTCACCGACCGCGGCTTCAACGTCGACAGCGGCGGCTCGTGGCTGATCCCGCGCCTCGTCGGGCTCACCCGCGCCAAGCAGTTCCTGTACCTCGCCGATCCGCTCGACGCGGCGACAGCGCTCGATTGGGGACTGATCCACAGCGTCGTGACCGGCGACGACCTCGATGCGACGGCTCGGGCGCTCACCCAACGACTGGCCGCCCGTCCGACTCAGGCGCTCGCCGCAACCAAACGATTGCTCCACGACAGCACCGGTTACGACATCGACCAAGCAATGCACGCCGAATCGATGGCGGTCGAGTTGACGATCCGCAGCCGCGACTTCAAAGAGGGCATGACCGCCTTCTTCCAGAAGCGCCCGCCCGAGTTCCGCGGGACCTGAGATGCGCACGGCGATCACGCTCAACGATTTCGTGTTCGACTCGTCACCCGGGTTCGGCGAGGTCGCCGGTCACGTGGTCGCTGCAGATCGCATGGGGGTCGACACCATCTGGTCTGCGGAGGCGTGGGGCACCGACGCGGTGGTGCCCCTCGCGTTCCTCGCCGCACGCACCGAACGGATCCGGCTGGCGAGCGGTGTCATGCAGATCACGGCTCGTGCTGCGGCGATGACCGCGATGACGGCGATGACGCTCGATCACGTGTCGGATGGGCGTTTCGTTCTCGGACTCGGGGCGAGCGGACCGCAGATCGTCGAGGGTTTGCATGGCACCCGCTACGACCACCCGCTCGAGCGCCTGCGCGAGACCGTCGAGGTGATCCGCCTTGCGCTGGCCGGCGAGAAGGTTGCCTACTCTGGCAAGCAGATCGTGCTGCCGTTGCCGCACGGCGAGGGCAAGGCGATCAGGATCGGCCAGCCATCGCGTCCCGGCATCCCCATCCATCTGGCGACGCTTGGGCCGAAGGCGCTTGCGTATACGGGCGCCGTAGCGGACGGCTGGATCGGCACGTGCTTCGTTCCGGAATGCGCCGACTACTACATCGCACAACTCCGCGCTGGGGCGGCGGGCGTGGGGCGCACACTCGACAGCTTCGAGATCTCTGCCGGCGGACCGGTCGCGTTCACCGAGGACATCGAGCGCCCCGTGCGCCAGCGCAAGAAGGCACTCGCGTTCCAGCTCAGCGCGATGGGATCGGTCGACTCCAACTTCTACCACGACGCGTTCTCGCGCATCGGCTACGCCGACGCCGCTCGCGAGGTACGCGAACTGTGGTTGGCCGGCCGACGCGACGACGCGGTGACAGCCGTGCCCGACGAGCTTGCGCTGCGCACGAGCCTGTTCGGGACCGACGACATGGTCCGCGACCGCATCCGCGCCTACCGCGCCGCTGGCGTGACCGACCTCCGGCTCGAACCGATGGGTGCCACCGCCACCGAGCGGCTCGAGACGCTCGAACGTGTTGTCGATCTGGTCCGCCAGGCATCCGCAGAAACCTGACAGCGGCACCTACCGAAGCAAGCGTTCGACCTCGGCCCGGTGACGTTTGTATGTGGTGGTCTGGGGGATCGTGTCGACAACCCGGATCATCGTCGGCAACGCATATGGGGCAAGGTGTTCACGCAGCCACAGCAACAGGTCGGGCTCGGTCGGAGCGGCATCACCTCGCACGACCACCACGGCACCGGGCACCTGACCGAGCCGCTCATCGGGCAAGCCGACTGCATACGCTTCGGCGACACCCGGGTGCAAGCACAGCGCTGCCTCGACATCGCCGAGATCGATCTTGAAGCCACCGCGGTTGATGACATCGTCGGCGCGCCCGAGGATCCACACAAAGCCGTCGCCGTCGATTCGCGCCCGATCGTTGGTGCGCAACCAGCCCTCGGGTAGTCCGCCTGCTCGCTGGGGCGGATCGACCTCCAGCAGGCCGGGCTGGTCGGCGGCGACCACCACATCGGTTTCCGGATCGATCACCCGGAGGCGCACACCCGCAAGCGCCCGCCCGACGCTGCCCAGCTTGGCAGGGCCGTACCGCTGGTACAGCTTGCCCGTCCAACCGGTGACGCTGTTCAAGAACTCGGTCGCCCCGTAGCCGACCAATACTGGGATGCCGTATCGCTGCTCGAACGCCGCAGCGGTTGACGGGGCCACCGCTGCCGATGACGTGACGAACGCGGTGACGCCGTCGAAGTGGTCAGGCGAGATGTCGGCGTCGAGGATCATCGCCACGACTGGCGGCGGGGCGCCGATCACGCGGGGCCGGTGCTCGCGTACCAGCGCCGCCCATTCGTGAACTTCGAAACGTTCCATCATCGACAGCGGCCGGCCACCGAACACGAGCCGGGCCATCGACAACAAACCGCCGAGGGTGACGAGCGGCAGCGACAGGATCACCGCGCCCCGCCCGGAGAGCGGCGGGCGCGCGTCCGGGCCACCACCAAGGCCGACGAAGGTCTCCCACGAGACCGGCAGCCGCTTCGGCGGCCCGGTGGTTCCGCTCGTCAGCACCGTCACCGCCACCTCGGATGCGTCAGTACCCGTGCGGTGCGCTGCTGCGGCGACGGGTACCGCGACGCGCAACTCGAACTCGTCGGTCACCTCGAGGCCGAGCGCGCCAGCGCCGAGTGCGTCCTCGGTCATGCCGGGGCGTTGCCAATCGGAGGTGTGGGCAATCAACACGCTCGGCCGCAGCGCCGCCAGATCAGCGAG
>JAYURF010000666.1:0-2606 GCA_043756365.1 Acidimicrobiales bacterium | reverse complement strand
AAGTTTGGACTGGAGGGATGGATGGGCGCGCTCGAACAGGAAGTGGCACCGTTCGGGATCCGGACCACGATCGTCAACCCGGGCTTTTTCCGTACCGGATTGGCCAGCCCAGAGTCGCTGATCTGGCCTGACGTTCCGATCGACGACTACGCCGCGCGGAGCGCAACACAGCGGGAGTGGTGGCAGAACCAAGACGGACAGCAAGCTGGCGATCCCGACAAGCTCGCGCAGGCATTGCTGACCATCGCCGCCCTCGACTCACCGCCGCGACGGTTCATCGCTGGAGCCGACGTGCTCGCCCTGGCGGAACGCAAGATCGACCAGCTCCAACGGGAGACGGACGCCTTTCGCGAACTCTCATCCTCGCTTGTCCATGATGACGCAGCAGACCGACTGCGCAACCCGATTGGGTAGCTCGTCGCAATCGGCGCGCCGGCGTCAAAGCTGGACCACAGCCGCGCCGTTGGCCGACGGTGAGGCAACCGTGCCCGAGTTGGCCGAGCCGTTCCCGATCAGTCTCCCGGCCGTTCATCTGCGGCTCGGTGTCGCCCGAGTCCCACGGCCGATGAGATCTCCCAGGACAGCTCAACCAGCCTGACCGACCACCACCACCCGAAGGAGCCGCCATGTCGCGCGTCCGCATCCACAACTTCTCGATCTCGCTCGACGGGTTCGCCACCGGCGAGGGGCAGGCCCTCGACTCGCCGTTCGGCCACGCCGGGCATCGGCTCCACGAGTGGATGATCGCCACCCGGTTCGGCAGCGAAATCTTCGGCAATCCGGGCGGCACCGAGGGTGTCGATCACGTGATGGCCGACCGGCACGGACCCGGGATCGGTGCGGAGATCATGGGCGCGGGCAAGTTCGGCCCTCCGGGCTGGCAGGACGACCCGGAGTGGCGCGGGTGGTGGGGCGACAACCCGCCGTTCCACACGCCGACGTACGTCCTGACCCACCGTCCGCGCCCGTCGCTGGAGATGGAGGGTGGTACGACGTTCCACTTCCTCGACGCCGCGCCAGCGGATGCACTCGAGGTGGCGCGGGATGCAGCCGCCGGTCAGGACGTCCGCATCGGCGGGGGGCCGACCATGGCGCGCGCGTTCATCGCCGCCGGTCTCGTCGACCACCTGCACGTCGTGCAGGTGCCGATCCTGCTCGGCCGCGGTGTCCGGCTGTGGGACGGCCTGGAGGCGTTGGAGCAGCAGTACGACGTGGAGGCAGTCTCGACGCCCCGCGGCGTCACCCACCTCACGTTCACCCGATGATGATCACCGCGGCACGTGGCGGTCCTTCCTGGACACCGAAGTGTGGGCCACCAGCGAGGACAACAAGTTGGCCTTTTGACATGCTGACGGGGTCCGTTGCGGCAGGCATGCTGCGCTACGGCGAATCGGCGATGAAGGTCAAGGGCACCGCTGGCGAACACCAGGTGGACAGCGTGCGCAAGGCGTTCGGCCACGCCTACGGCGGCGGCAGCCAGTTCTTCGCGATGTGGATGGTCGGCACCGACGAGCCATCGGTGTCACGTGTCGAGCAAGCTCGCATACTGGTCGAGCAGCGACACGATGGTGTCGGCGGGCGCGGACGGCAGGCTCATGACGCAGCGGGAAACCCCAGCCTCGCGATAGGCGTCGATAATCGCCGGATCCCCCGGCACTCCGAACACGCCGATCTCCAACGTGGCGGGATCGCGACCGGCGGAGTCAGCGGCGGCGCGCAGGTCGTCGATCCGGCCGAAGACTGATCGGCGGCCGTGGATCGGCATCCAGCCGTCGCAGTACTCGATGATGTGGCGGAACGTGATCGGGCCGCCCGCACCACCCATCACCACGGGCGGATGGGGCTGTTGGACCGGCTTCGGCCATGACCACGTCGGTTCGAAGTTGACGAACTCCCCGATGTAACTCGCCTCCTCGTTGGTCCACAGTTCCCGCATCGCCAGCACCTTGTCGCGTACGATGGCACGCCGTCGTGACGGATCGACACCGTGGTCTGCCATCTCTTCCACGTTCCAGCCGACGCCGATGCCGAAGATGAACCGGCCACCACTGACGAGATCCAATGACGAGATCGTCTTCGCGAGCACGATCGGATCGTGTTGGGCCACGAGACAGATACCTGTTGCCAGTTTCAGCTTCGTCGTGGCAGCCGCCGCGCTCGTCAGGGCGACGAACGGATCGAGCGTGCGCTTGTACTCCTCCGGCAGGTCCGGACCACCGGGCCACGGGCTGAGCCGGCTGGTCGGAATGTGGGTGTGCTCGGTCACCCACAGCGACTCGAAGCCGCGATCCTCAAGCTCCCGGGCGAGCACGTCGGGACGAACCGACAAGTCGGTCGGGAAGATCAGTGCGCCGAAGTCCATGGAGCCAACCATAGATCCAACAGACAAAGCCAGGTCGTAGGCGAGGTCAGCGGGATCGCCGCCGTACGACCGGTCACGCTGTCACGCACGATTCGTCGCCAGGAGGACGAATGCCATCGACAGTCGCTCCCCCCGCCAGTGCCTCGAAGAAGCGCTGGATGTCGTCAGACGACCAGGTCCGCTGCTCGGCTCGCGGCGCGGAAATCGCACGAGCCGCAGCGGCCGGATTGCGGCTGACGAGACC
>JAYURF010000665.1:0-2612 GCA_043756365.1 Acidimicrobiales bacterium | reverse complement strand
TGGCAATTGCTTTCATCAGTGGCGAGCCCGGCATGGGCAAGACAACGTTGGCTGCACAGCTCGCGCAGCGCGCGTTCGCGGCGAACGCTGTCGTACTGCTCGGTCGCTGCGACGAGGACATGGGCATCGCCTCACAACCGTTCGCCGAGGCACTTGGTCAGATCGTCACCTACGCCGATGATGCCCTGATCGGGGCTCACGTCGCCGACTTCGGCGGTGCCCTCGCCCGTCTCGTGCCAGCCCTTCGGCGCCGCGTCGCCGATCTCGCCGTCAACACGACCGGCGACGCGAACAGCGACCGGCACGTGCTGTACAGCTCGATCGTCGGCCTGCTCTCGACGCTTGCCGCGACCGCCCCGATCGTCATCGTTCTCGACGATCTGCACTGGGCTGACGAGTCTGCCCTCGTGCTTTTGCGTCATCTCGCGGTCGCCGCCGCGGACGTGCCGATACTGGTCGTTGCGACGTTCCGCGACACCGAGATCGACCAGCAGCACCCGCTCACCGACACCCTTGCGACGATGCGCCGCAACATCAATGTCGAACGCTTCGCCCTCGGAGGTCTCGACGCTGAGGCGGTTGCCGACCTGATGGCCCGCGGATCTGGTCGTCACATCGGGAATGCTGGACGCGAACTGGTGGCTACGTTGACCAGGGAGTCCGCCGGCAACCCGTTCTTCCTCGGCGAGCTGTTCCGCCACATCGTCGATACCGGGATGGTTGATGTCGACACCAGCGGACAGTGGCGGGTCGTTGCCGACTTCGAGCAAGTCCAACTACCGGGGTCGGTGCGTGACGTCATTGGGCAACGGATGGATCGGCTCGGCGACGCGATGCGTACCGTGCTCTCTGCGGCCGCTGTCGTCGGGCACGAGTTCGACCTCGAGGTCCTCGAACGACTCGTCGATGTCGACGCCGATGCGCTGATCGACATGCTCGACCGGGCAGGCGCGGCGTCGCTGATCTCGGAGTCCGCACTCCCGGGTCGGTATGCGTTCACCCATGCGCTGACGCAGCACACGCTGTATCAGGATCTCGGCGCGACGCGCCGGGCGCGCATGCACCAGCGGGCGGCCGCCGCGATCGAGGACGTGCATGGCCCCTATGCGCCGGGCGACTCACAGGCGATGGCCCGCCATCTGCTGAGCGGAGCGCGGGCGGAGGATCTCGGCCGTGCCGTGGCGTATGCGCGTCTCGCTGGTGAGGAAGCGATGCGCTCGCTCGCAACTGCGGAAGCCGTGCGCTGGTTCGAAACGGCGTACGGCCTGCTGGATCGCCTCGATGAGCATTCGCGAGAGATGCGCTGCGATGTGCTGATCGAGCTGGGGGAAGCGCGCCGGCCAACGGGCGAGAACTTTCGCGAGCCACTCCACGAGGCGTTCGAACTGGCGGCTTCGATGGGTGATGCCGAACGAATGGGTCGCGCTGCCTTGGCCAGGAGCCGTGGGAGTCTCAGCCACAGCGGGCACGAGGACGCGGAGTGGGTTGACGAGCTCGAACGAGCGATCGAGGCTCAGCGCCGCTCCGGCGACAGGCAACTCGCCGTGCTACTCGCCACGCTCGCCGTCGAGTTGTCGTTCACGGACCGAGCCAGACGACATGAACTCGCCCGCGAGGCCGAGGAAGTCGCTGTCGTGGCGGGTGAACAGCGGATCGAACTCGAAGTGTTGAACCTCATCTACATCCCGACGCTCGAGCCGTCGCTGTTCACCCAACGCGACGCGCAGACCATTCGCGCCCAACGGCTGGCCGAGGTGGTCAAGGATCCCGTCCTGTCAGCGATTGCTGCGACGCAGCGGGCCTTTTTCCTTGCCGAGGCCGGCGACCTCGACGAGTGCCGTCGCGTCAGCGCAGAGACCAAGCAGCTCTGCGATCGCACCGGGGTACCGTTCCTGCAGTGGCGTGCCGGTCTGTGCCTGACATTGGTCGAGATCGCTCGTGGCGACCTGGCTGCTGCCGAGGCGTTGTCCACCGAATACCTGAACATCGGCATGGCCGCCGGCATCCCCGAGGCGATGATGGACTTCGGCGTGCAGCTGATGTTGATCCGCAGCATGCAGGGCCGCTCCGCCGAGATTGCCGACATGGTCCTGTCGGCCTTGTCGGATCTCGACACCCTCCCTGGTTTGCGCGGCGCAGTCGCCAGTCTGTACTCCGACCTCGGCCGCGACGACGAAGCGCGAGAGCTCTTCTCCCAGGACGCGGCGAAACGGTTCGAGCACGTCCCCATCGATGCGATGTGGGCACCGGCTCTGACGTCGTTCGTCGACTCGGCGTTCCGCTTTCGCGACGCCGACGCGGCGCGCAGCCTGTATGACCTGCTCGAACCGTGGGGTCACCTGATGGCGTACTCGATCGTCGCTGTGCATGGCCGCATCTCCCATTCGCTGGCGCTGCTCGCCGACGTGATCGGTGACATCGACGCCCGCGAGCGACACTTCCGTGAAACGCTCGATGCGTATCGGGAGCACTTCCCGGCGCCGTACTGGATTGCGCTGTGCGAGTCGCAGTGGGGTTCGACGTTGCTCGACAGTCGCCCCGGCGCTGATCCGGCACGGGGCCTCGGTCTGCTCGAGGAGGCCTTGGTCGCCGCGCAACAGTATGGATTCTCA
>JAYURF010000664.1:0-2619 GCA_043756365.1 Acidimicrobiales bacterium | reverse complement strand
TGCCGTTGCGCCGGCCGATCGCGGTACGAACCGCATCGAGAATCAGAACCTCAGCCACTCTGTGCCTCCAACTCGTAGAACTGCTTCGCCCACTTGCGCAGCGCCCCGTAGGGCTTGGCGTCCTGCTTGGCAAACGCGGGCGTCTCGACGTACACCTGGTAGCGCCAGATATTGAGGTCGTCGCTCAGGGTCGACAAGAAGTCGGCCTCTGCTTTGCGCTGATACTCCAGCGGTGGAACGTCGGCCGTGTCACCCGGGTCGCGCGGCCACCAGATCGAATAGAACAGGTCCGACGTCTCGTTGTCGACGGGCGTGGTGAAGAAGATCAACCGGTAGTGGTACGAACCCTCGAACACCGAGAACGACCCGCCGACACCAAGGCTCACCGAGTGGTTCTTCAACGCAATTCGCTCGCCGCCGTCTTTGGTTGGGACCGGGAAGCCGCCGACCGTTCGATACGTCGGCCCGTCGACCGTCCACTCGAGCAGGCGCGGTGTGACGGTGGCCCGGTGGACGTGCTCGAAGTGCACGGTGTCGGGAGCGTTCTCCAGCGTCACCTGCGGGTGCACGGGTTCGCCCGCGTACTTCACCGACATCTCCGGGTACGAGCGGTAGTACTCATCGGGCCCACTGGGAAGGTGCTCGATCACCGTGAACAGATCGGGCATCTCCCATCCGGGCGGGTTCCCAGCGGGGTGGTGCCACACGAAGACGCACCCGTGCTGTTCCAGCACCGGCCACTTGCGGAGGCTGTGCGACAGGTTCGGCCGGTCTTCGTAGGGGATGAACTTGTTGACGCCGTCGGGCCCGTATCCCCACCCGTGGTACGGGCACACGATGCAGTCGCCCTTGACCTTGCCGCCGTGCCCGAGGTGGGCGCCGAGGTGTGGGCAGTGGGCGTCGAGCACGCTCAACATGCCCTCGTCGGTGCGGTAGGCAACCTGGTGACCGCCGAAGTACCGCAGCGGCTTCACCGTGCCCGGCGGGATCTCGGCGCTCCACGCGACCATGAACCACCCAGTCGGTTTCCACGTGAACGGAACTTTCATGTGGCCAGCTTGCGGTGTTCTGACAGAAGTGTCAAGTCGGGAATGGTACGTTGCGCGCATGTCGCCTGCTTCGGACCGTCTCCGCCAACTCGTCACCCCTGTGCACACTGCGGTGGTGACGATGGAACTGCAGAAGGGGATCGTCGGTACCGAGGCCATCCTGCAAGCACTGCCGGTCGCCGTGAACGAGGCGGGCATTCTCGACATCGCCGGACGGGTGTGTCGGCACGCTCGCGCCGTGGGGGCGCGGGTTGTGCATGCGGTGATGGAGGAACGGCCCGACGGTGCCGGACAGGCGGTCAATTGCAAGATCTTCGCGATTGGCGCGAAACGGCGCGCCGAGGTGGGCCACTCGCCGACCGACATCGGCCAGCTAGGGGTGGCACTCGTCGACGAGCTCGACGTGCAGCCGAGTGACATCAAGGTGGCACGCATGCACGGCATGACCCCGTTCACCGGCACCGAGCTCGATGCCGTGATCCGCAACATGGGGGTGCGCACGATCGTGTTGATGGGCGTGTCGCTGAACCTCGGAATCATCGGCGCGGCGCTCAGTGCGCTCGATCACGGCTATCAGGTGATCGTTGTTCGTGACGCCGTGGTGGGCCTGCCCAAGGAGTACGCCGAGGCGGTCCTCGCCAACTCACTGTCGATGATCGCCACCATCGTCACGGCCGACGAGCTGATCGAAGCCTGGTCCTGACCCGTTCCGGGTCCCTGCCGGTCATCCGAGTCCCTGCCGGTCATCCGAGTCCGACGAGGGGGATGCGAGTGTCGAGCGCGCACACGGGTGGGCGCTCACCACTCGGATGCACCGATTTGCGGGCTATCGCTGGGCAGCCTCACACGCTGTCGGGCCGTCTGGTCAGCGCTGCCCTCAGTAGCAGCGGCCGCCCTGTGTTGGAAAGATCCGTGACGGTCAGTCGGGTGCCTGCAGCACAAGTTGATGCTGCACCAGTTGAAACCCAAGACGAACGAGGTTGCGAGCCGACGCACCATCGGCCAACGCTGTGACTGCTGCCAGATCGCACCCGTTGTCACCGGCGTAGTCGAGCCGGTGGCGAACCATCGCCGCATGAACACCGTGGTGGCGATGACCGGGAATCGTTGCGGCGGCACCGAGCCAGGCAACGCCGTCGAGGAGGGTGACGGAAGAGCAGCCAGCGATGGTTCCGTCGAGGATCGCCAGAAATTGCTGAGCACCGTCGATGCGACGATCCGCCCTCGCGTGCTCATCGCTGATCTTGAGTGCTTCGGGTTGGGTCACGTTGAAACCCGCCGAGAACGCAGACCGCCAACGCGTTGCGTCCTCCTCGGTCTCGACAGCAACGACCGATACCGGCTCACTGGGCTGACTGCGCGGACTGACCTGGTGGACAAGCATCGCCCGGAACCAGGCGGGTCCGTATCCGCTTGCCGCAAGGGTGGCGAGGGTGCTTGCCGGCGCCCACGCCGACACTTCGATCATCGGGCGCAACCGTCGCTGGAGGTACCACGCTTCGATGGCCCGCAGATCAGTCTGCAGAATCTCGTCGAGGCTGATCCCGATGGCCCGGTTCACGTACCTGCC
>JAYURF010000663.1:0-2621 GCA_043756365.1 Acidimicrobiales bacterium | reverse complement strand
GCAGTCGACGATGCTGCCGATGCGAATGGCGCGTCCATGTCGATGGAAACGTGCAATGGCACCTGCGGTGCAACGAGCACGGCGGCGACACCCGTCGGCGCAGCGGCGGTGTCGGCGAGTGCGACGTGGAAGTTCGCAGTGCCCGACAGGCGGGCCAGCACCGCGACGAACGCGGCGACGGCGTCAGTGGGTGTGTCGACACCCACCTCGATCGTTTCGTACCGGGCGCGGTGATCGACGTTGGCGCTACGCGCCCACGGCAGCTCCACCGGAGCGAGCGCAGCCAACTGGCGGGCGAAGTAGCGCTCGCTGCGAGCAAGGTGCCGGCCGAGCTCGGTGAGTTCCGCGGCGCGGCCATCGTCGAGGAGCGCAAACCGGTCGCCCGGGGCAAACCCGAGTGCCGCGACCACATCGGCGCAGGTCACCTCAATGCCGGCACGGGTCTCGAACCCGGTCAACGCGATCGCCCCGTTGCCGGTGGCGACCACGATCTCGCCGTCGGTGTCGAGCACCGAACCGGGCGCCGCGTCATCGTCGCGCGGGTCATCGTCGCGCGCGTCGGCGTCGCGGACATCGGCGTCGCGGACATCGGCGCGTTTGACGACGAACACCTTGCCGTTGGCGACGATCGTGGGTGAACCGAGCGGGTTCGGGTAGGGGCCGAAATCGAGGGCGCGTACCAGTCGGTCGATCTCGGTGGCCGATGACCGCCAATCGATCGTGCACAACGCCGGAGGCCGATCGGTCCGCTTCGACACGTGTCGGGCACCGGTCAGGTTCTGCGGTGTGCGCCGCAGCGTGCCAGTAGCGATCTCGTCGATCAGCTCACCGAAGGAATCGATGGCCACCTCGAAGTTGCGCGTGTTGATCGACAGTGACGTCTCGCCTGGGGCGACATCGAACAACTGCTGTTTGAACAGGTCGCCCTCGTCGACGCCAGAGGTGATCTCGTGCCACGAGATGCCGTAGCGCGCTTCGCCGTTGAGCAGCGCCCATGCCGGAGCGTTGAGTCCGGCATACAGCGGCAGCGGGCCGTCGTGGAAGTTGACGGCCCCTCTGGAGGGCATGGCCAAAATGGCGTCCGGCAGGATTGCCAGGTGGGTGATCGCGAAGAGCCAATCGAAGCGATGCTGGCCGAGCTCGGCCTGCCAGTCGCTGTTCGGATCGGTCATGTCGACGACATCGATCGTGCGCGAACGAGCCCAGTCGGCCACTCGTTGCGAACCTGCGGCGACGACCGCGATCTGGTGACCGCGCGCCCGTAACACCTCGGCGCACTCGATCAGCAAACTGTCGGCTCCGATCAATGCACAACGCACTGCGCCGGTAGATCCAAAGGTCATGTTTCGTGCCCGTCTGTTCCGATATCTCTCGAGATGTGGTGACGCGATGAGGAGGCCAACGGTTGCTCGGACCACCAAGTGTAGAGACTCACATACATCGCTGGTCCGAGTATCGGCACTCTCTGCGCTCGACTTGACAGAAATTCAGTCACCCAGCCCCACTCAGCGTGGTGATCGCGCACTGTCGCGTGAGAGCACCCGCATCAGCGTCGCTTTCGCGCTTCCAGCGGTGCACGATGCACAGGTGAGCCTGCTGAACGATCTTCCACGCCCCGGTGCTACCCGCCTGGCGGTGCGGGTCACCCCCGATGCCCTGCGCCGCATTCGCGGTGGTCATCCGTGGCTGTTCGACGGCTCGATCATCAGCGCCAACCGCTCGGGCGCCAGTCGTTCGGGTGACGGGACCAGCGACGGGGCCGCGACCACGCCCACGACGGGACCACGCTCGCTCCCCACTGCCGCATCGGTGCCCGGTGCTGCACCGGGTGACCTCGCAGTGATCTTCGACACCGACCGCCGGTTCGCGGCCATCGGCCTGTGGGATCCGACGTCACCGATCCGGGTCAAGATCCTCCATCACGGATCTCGGGCGACCATCGACCAGGCCTGGTTCGCCGCTCGCATCGACGGCGCTGTTGCTCGCCGTGGTTTGCTTGCCGAGTCGGGAGCGACCACCGCTTACCGGGTGATCCACGGTGAGAACGATGGCTTCCCCGGTCTGGTGGTCGACCGGTACGGCCATGTGCTGGTGGTGAAGCTGTACTCGGCTGCGTGGGTGCCACACCTCGCCGATGTCGTGCCGGCGCTGCTGGCCGCGCTGCCGTCGCGGTCGGTGGTGTTGCGCCTCGCCAGAGCGATACGCGACCAGCCGCTCCACGGGCTCACCGAGGGAATGTCGTTGTACGGACCGGAGGTTGATTCACCGGTCCAGTTCCTCGAACACGGGTTGCGGTTCCAAGCGGACGTGATCCGCGGCCAAAAGACCGGTCACTTCCTCGATCAGCGCGACAACCGGGCGCTCGTCGGGTCGATGTCGGCCGGTGCAAGGGTGCTCGACCTGTTCAGCTGCACCGGGGGGTTCTCTGTTTACGCCGCCGCGGGCGGGGCGCGGTCGGTGCTCAGCGTCGATTCCAGCCCCGGGGCGATCGATTTCGCAGAACGCAACATGGCCCTCAACCTTGGACACGATGGTGTCGCCATGTGCCGCCACACGGTGCGTACCGGCGAGGCGTTTGCCGTGCTGGAGGAACTCGGTCAGTCACGCGGCCGCTTCGACGT
>JAYURF010000662.1:0-2623 GCA_043756365.1 Acidimicrobiales bacterium | reverse complement strand
GCATTCGTCGCGGTCAGGTTCACGATCGCGGCCGTCGCGCCAGCCGGCACGCCCGCAACTCCGGCTACCGCGACCGCACGGACATCCGATCCGACCTGCGCCGTTGGGCCACCCAACCCGATCCGCGAATCGAAGATCCGTGTCGGCTTCGACAGTACCGACAATCCCGTGCTGCCTGCGGGAATGTAGGCAGCAACGTCGACCACCAGATCCGTTTCCGCAAGCGAGGACAAGCACACGCTGCCAGCCGGGCCGAGCCCGCTGATCACAAGATTCGGAACCACCGACGCTTCGGCATAGTTGAGCGTCGAGGTCTCGGGCACCGCTTGACCGCAAGGGAACACCGTGAGGTACCCGATCGCCGATGGAGATACCACGGTGGCATTGAGCACGACGCCGGCTGCATCGGCGGGCACGCCGCCGAGACCCGCAATGGGCACAGCGAGTACAGCTCCAGCCGCCACCCGGGCTCGCGGCGCCCCGGTGCCATCGCGTGTGTCAAGGAACCGTCTTGGCGCGTCCAGCGTGACGAGCGTCGAACTCGCAGGGAGGTAGCCGGCGAGGTCGACGACGACATCGGTGACCGACATCGTGTCGATGCACACGTAACCGTCGAAATCAAGTGCGCTGACCACGAAATTCGGCACGGTCTGCCCGGCGACGAAGTTGAGGTTGCTGGCCAGCGGTCGCGTTCCGCACGGATACACCGTTACGAAGCCGGCGGCGGCGGGGTTGGTGACGGTGACGTTGAGCGCGACGCCGACGGCGTCGAGCGGCACGCCGTGCACGCCTGCCACGGGGATCTCGAGCGTCATCTGCGGTGGCAACGCCCCGCCCGTGGGCGGGTCAGCCACCGCAAGGCCACCCGTGCCCGCCACGAGCAGTATGCAGGCCAGGCCTGGTCCAATCGTTTTCGTCATCCGCCGGTACGCCATCCCGCCAACAGTAAACGGCCATAGGCCACGGCCGTGCAGATGAGTGACTAAATTGAAGGATTCATGCGTTTGGTCATTGCTCGCTGTTCGGTCGACTATGCCGGTCGGCTCACCGCCCACCTCCCCGAAGCCACTCGGCTGATCATGGTCAAGAACGACGGCTGCGTCGCGATCCATGCCGACGGCGGGGCGTACAAGCCACTGAACTGGATGAACGCACCCAACGTCCTCGCCGATCTGGGCGACCGGTGGACCGTCACCAACCCAAAGGGCGAAACGATCACGATCACCCTCCACGAGGTGTTCAGCGACGTCTCGCACGCGCTCGGAGACGATCCAGGTCTGCAGAAAGATGGCGTCGAGGCGCACCTGCAGGAGTTGCTTGCCGCATCACCTCAGGCTATCGAGGATGGCCTCACGCTGGTACGACGCGAGTATCCGACGGCGATCGGGCCGATCGACCTGGTGTGTCGCGATAGCGGTGGGCGGGTGGTGGCGATCGAGGTGAAACGCCGCGGCGACATCGACGGCGTGGAACAGCTCGCCCGCTACATCGAACGACTCCATCTCGACTCCTCGCTCGGAGCGGTACGCGGCGTGTTCGTCGCCCAGATCGTCAAGCCGCAGGCGCGGGTGCTCGCGCTCGCCCGCGGCTACAGCGTCGTGGAAGTCGACTACGACGAGCTGCGCGGCATGCGCCCCGACGAGCTCCGCCTGTTCTAACCGCGCGGCAACTTCATGATCTGGGCCGAATTCGTCCCGGTTCCCGGGACGAATTCGGCCCAGATCATTGTGTGGGAGTCTGGGGGGATGCGAATGGTGACCGGGGTGGTGCAGCACTACGCGTGGGGCGACCGGTCCTTCATCCCCCGGTTGCTCGGGGTGTCGGGAAACGGCCGACCGTGGGCCGAGTTGTGGCTTGGAACACATCGTGGCGGCCCAGCCATGCTCGAGGGCGACGTCTCCCTGCGCAGCGTGAGCGGCGAGCTGTCGTACTTGTTGAAAGTGCTCGCCGCAGCCGAGCCGTTGTCACTGCAAACCCACCCCAGCCGTCAGCAGGCCGAGCGCGGCTTCGCCAGGGAGGAACGCGATGGCCCAGAGGTCGACGCGTCCACCCGCATCTATCGCGACCCGTATCCCAAGCCCGAGCTGCTGTGCGCGCTCACGAGCTTCGATGCGCTGTGCGGCTTCCGTCCCGTCACCGAGTCGATCGACCTGCTGCGCCGGATCGGCGCCACCGATCTCGCGGACCATCTCGAGCGTCACGGCCTGGAATCCACCGTGCGGGATCTGTACACCGGCAAGCTCGAGACCGCCGCGACCTGTGTCGCGACCGACCGCGCCCCGTCACACGCGTCGCCACCCGAGGCACAGCTCGTGGCCGACCTGGTCGGCCGGTATCCGCACGATCCCAGCGTGGTCGTGACCCTGCTCCTCAACCGGGTCACGCTCGAACCCGGCGAGGCGATCTTCCTGGCTCCCGGCAATCTCCACGCGTATCTCTCGGGAGCCGGCATCGAGATCATGGGGGCGAGCGACAACGTGGTGCGCGGCGGTCTCTCTCCGAAACACATCGACGTCGGCGAACTGCTCGACGTGGTCGATTACGACCCGCTGCTCAACCCGGTGACGGTGCCGGTCGAATCCGAACCGGGACGGTGGTGCTACGACACGCCGGACACACCGTT
>JAYURF010000661.1:0-7263 GCA_043756365.1 Acidimicrobiales bacterium | reverse complement strand
GCGACGGCGCAGCCATCGAGAACATCGCTCCAGTGAGATCGATGCGGGTGGAGGGCCCGGGAGCCTGGCGCATCTCGAAGTTCTCGACGAAGAGGGCGGAAACGATGTGCATCCAGGCGAGGGTACCGGTCGCGTCAGCGCACCTGCTCGCCGGCCACCCACACCGCCTCGACCCCGAGGTCGGCATCGAGGGCAACGAGGTCGGCGCGTTGGCCCACGGCGACGGTGCCCCGATCGGCGAGGCCGAGGAGGCGGGCCGGGTTGGCGCTCGCGGCGGTGAGTGCATCGGCGAGCGCGACGCCGGCGCCGACACAGGTGCGGATTGCTGCGTCCATCGTCAACGCACTGCCGGCGAGCGTGCCATCGGGCAGCCGTGGCGCGCCATCGGCCATCGCGATCCGGACAGTGCCGGCGGTTCCTGCCCGCCAGGCCACCGCATCCGTGATCAGGACGCAGCGCTGCGCGCCGAGCGCCTGAAATGCCAAGCGGATCATCCGCGGGTGAACGTGCACCCCATCCGCGATCAGCGACGCCGACACTGCGGGGTTCGTGATCGCCCACGCCGCAACCCCCGGGGATCGGTGGTGGAGGCCCGACATGGCGTTGAAGAGATGGGTGACCAGGGTTGCGCCGGCATCGACCGCCGTATCGAAGTCGTGCTCGGACGCCCTCGAGTGACCCACGGACACCACCACGTTCCGCCCACGCAGTGCACGAATCGCTTCGGCGGCACCGGGCTGCTCGGCGCCGAGGGTGACGAGCGCGACGTGAGCTGGTAGCGAGGCGAGAAAGCTGGTGTCGATGGCGACGACGAGGCCGGACCGATGTGCACCGTGTGCGCCACCGAGGAACGGGCCTTCGAGGTGCACGCCGGCAATCGTGGGGCGACCACCGCTCGGGCGGCGGTTTGCCGCAGCGATGCGCTGCAGCGGCGCGGCGTACCGATGCAGCGCCGTGGTGACCAGCGTCGGGCACCACGTGGTGACACCCTGGGCGACGAGGCGTTCGTCGAGACGGCCCCAGTCGTCGCCGTCGGCTGTGGCGACGTCGATGTCGTCGATCCCGTTCACCTGCACGTCGACGAATCCGGCGGTGATGATGCGGTTCGGCACCGTCGTCGCGGCGCACGGTTCGATCGCTCGGATCACGCCATCGTCCACGACAATCGTCGAATCGGCGATGAACCCGCCAACGGTCAGGATGCGTGTGGCCGAGAGCTGCACCGGCGCACAGTACAGGCGCACGGTACCGGCGGGTCACGGTCCCGACCGGGGCCACCACGTGTGCTGGCTATGCTCGCCGCCATGGTCGATCAGGGTGGCGAGCAGGTCTCGACCCGTGACCACATCTTGCTCGAGGCGATCCACTGCTTCGCCGAGACGGGCTACGACGGCACCTCGCTCAACGACATCGCCGCCGCTGTCGGAATCCGCAGGCAAAGCGTGCTGCATCACTTCCCGTCCAAGGACGTGCTGTACGGCGAAGTCTTCGAGCACCTGTTGAGCGACTGGTTCGAGCGGCTCAGCGATGCGATAGAGGCCAGCGAGCAGGGCATCGACAAGGTCCAGGTCGTCCTCGAGGCCGGATTCGACTTCTTCGCCGACAGCCCCGACTACGTGCGCCTGGTGCGGCGTGAAGCCCTCGACGGCGGGGCGCACCTCGGCATCGATCTCGCCGCCGTGCTGCGGCCGCTGTGGGATCGCAGCGTGGCGTACTTCCGGCGGGAAATGGACGCCGGAACGTTCCGCCGCCATGATCCCGAGCAACTGCTGCTCACCGGCTACGGCGCGCTGCTCAGCTACTTCTCCGACGCCCCGTTCCTCGTCGGTCTGCTGGACGTCGATCCGCTGGAGCGTTCCGCGCTCGAACAGCGCCGCCAGCACATCACGTCGTTCTACCGCATGGCCCTGCTTCCGTAACCGCCCGTCACGCCACGACGCTCCGCGTGCTGCCCCTACGTGCCTATGCCGTCGGGTCGGATCGCGTGCTGGCTACCGTTGACGAATGGCCGAGACTGGATCTACGTTGTCGGAATCTGCATCGAAGCGGTTGCTGCGCGACGTCGGAGTGCCGATGGCCGACGAACGCGAAGTGACGTCAGCCGGTGATGCTGTGGCTGCGGCGGACGAGCTCGGCTATCCCGTCGTGGCCAAGTTGTGCGGTGATGCAATCGCGCACAAGACCGAACGTGGACTGGTCCGGTTGCGCCTCGCCGACGCCGACGCGGTTCTGCTCGCGGCCACCGATCTGCTCGCTGCGGCGACCCCGGCCGATGGCGATGTCACGCTCCTGATCGCACCGATGGTGGCGGGCAATCGCGAGCTCATCGCCGGCGTCGTCCGCGACCCCCAGTTCGGCGCCAACGTCATGCTCGGCGTCGGGGGAGTGCTGGCCGAAGCGATCGCCGACGTGGTGTTCCGGCCGGTTCCGATCAGCGCCCTCGACGCCGCCGACATGATCGATTCGCTGGCGACACAGAAGCTGCTCGGCCCGTTTCGGGGTGAAGCAGCCGTCGATCGGGAGGCGTTATGCGCAGTGCTGCTGGGCCTCTCGGCGGCGACGCAGGCGCGCCCCGACATTGCCAGCATCGATGTCAACCCGCTGATCATCCGCGCCGATGGCGCTCCGGTGGCTGTCGACGCCCTGGTCGAGCTCGGCGCGGCACCGACGGGGCTAACGGCCCTGCGGCCGCGGCCGACCGATGCCCAGTTCCGTGCCTTGTTCGAGCCACGCGGGGTGCTGGTGGCGGGTGCGTCCACCCATCCCGGCAAGTTCGGCTTTGTCAGCCTGCACAACATCCTGGCGAACGGGTACGAGGGCGCGGTGTTCGGTACGAACCTGCAGGCCGAGACCGTGCTCGGTATCACCACGGTCGCCGACATCGAGGAACTGCCGGCCGGGGTGATCGACCTCGTGTTCGTGTGCACGCCCGCTTCGGCCAACCCCGATCTGTTGCGCGCCTGCGCCCGCAAGGGAATCACCGCAGCGTTCCTGACCAGCGCCGGATACGGCGAGGCCGGCCCCGAGGGGCGTGCCGCCGAGACCGCCCTGGTGGAGCTGGCCGACGAACTGGGGATGCTGCTCGCCGGCCCGAACGGTCAGGGGGTGGTCAGCACACCGGCGCAGTTGTGCGCCCAGATCGTGGCGCCGTATCCGCCGGCGGGCCGTATTGCGGTAGCCAGCCAGAGCGGAAACTTCGTGAGCAGTTTTCTCAACTACGCCCGCCAGAGCGGGGTGGGCATCAGCCGCGCCGTGTCGGCCGGAAATGCCGCCGCAGTCACGCCCGCCGACTATCTCGACTGGTACGCCAACGACGATGCCACCGCAGTGTCGTTGGCCTACGTTGAAGGAATCGTCGACGGACGCCGCCTCCTCGAGCGGTTCGCCGCAGTCGCTGCGCGCAAGCCACTCGTGGTGGTCAAAGGAGGGTCGACCGAAGCTGGAGCGAAGGCCGCAGCCAGCCACACCGGCGCCCTGGCTGCCGATGACACGATCTTCGACGGGGCGTGCCGCCAGGCTGGCGTCACTCGTGCGGCAACGGTGGAGGAGGCGTTCGAGGCCGCCGCAACCTTCGCCACGCAGCCCCTGCCGAAGGGACCCAACGTCGTGGTGCTGACCACGGCAGGCGGGTGGGGGGTGGTGACCAGCGACGCGATCCATCGTGAGCGTGGGCTGGTGCTGTTGGAACTTCCCGACGATCTGCGCGAGGCGATCGATGCCAAGTTGCCGCCCCGCTGGAGCCGCGCCAACCCTGTCGACTGCGCGGGCGGCGAGGTTCGAGACACGATTCCCGAGGTGATGGAACTGATCGTCGCTCATCCCGACGTGCACAGCGTGATCTACCTTGGTGTGGGCATCCAGAGCAACACGGCGCGGATGATGCGCGAGGGCCGATTCCACCCGGACCACGGTCTCGAACGAATCGTTGCCTATCACGAGCGCCAAGATCAGCGCTACGCGCAGGCTGCCGACGAGTTGTCACGACGCTTCGACAAACCTGTCCTGACCGCCACCGAGTTGGCCGTCGCCGACCCGGACAACGCCGGGCCGGCCGCCGTGCGAGCAACCGGACGGCTGTGCTACGCCAGCGGCAACCGCGCCGTCACCGCACTCGGACACCTCGTCCGGTACGCCAGTTTCCGGCAGGCCGGGTCCGGGCAGGCCGAGTCTGGGCAGGCCGAGTCTGGGCAGACCAGTCATGGCTGACGGCTGGATGAACCGCCCACCGATCCGCCCGATTCCTCGGCCGCGGCGCCGCCCGGCGGCGAATCCGCTGATCTTGCTCGTGTCGTTGGCCGTCACCGTGGCCATGGCTCTCGCGGTGGTGTGGCAGTGGGCAGGCACGAAGCTGCTGATCGAGGCCGAGCCCGCCTCGGTGGCTACGCAGGTGGACATGCAGGTGGACATGCAGGTGGACGCGGCACGAATCGTCACGCCGGTTCTGTCGCTGCGCCGCGCTCCCGGAGTGCTCTCGCGACGATTGAACGTCGAGCAGTTCGCCGAGGAGTTGCAGCCGCTGCTCGACTCGATCGATTCCACGTCGTGTTCGGCGGTATCCGTCGACGGCCAGGTCGTTGCCTCCGACAATGCCAATCTCGCGGTCATTCCCGCTTCCACCCAGAAGCTGTTGGTGGCTGCCGTGGCGATCGACGTGCTCGGTCCGAACTACGACTTCACCACGACCGCGGTCGGCGAGATCGGTGCCGATGGTGTGATCGCCGGCGACCTGGTGATGGTCGGCGGGGGAGATCCCGTGCTGTCCACGGATTGGTGGCCCACCTCCGGGCAGCAATCCAATCCGCCGATCAACACCACCCGCCTGGAAGAACTTGCCGATGCCGTGGTTGCCGCCGGCGTCACACGGGTCAGTGGTCGGGTGGTCGGCGATGGCAGCCGCTACGACGACGAGTTCTTCGGTCCGTCGTGGGACCCGTCGCTCTGGGTGGGCCAGGGTGGTCCCTACGATGCACTGCTCGTCAACGACGCCCGGGTATCGCCTGCGGGCGATTTCGAGACTGATCCGGCGCTCGGAGCGGCGCGTGTGTTCGTGCAGTTGCTCCGCGACCGGGGGGTGCCGGTGGACCAAGGGGCGGTCGCCGGAACTGCCCCGCTCGGCACCGAAATCGCCGCCGTCACCTCGCAACCGTTATCGGCGATCCTCGCCGAGATGTTGCTCACGAGCGACAACAACACCGCCGAGATGTTGGTGAAAGAGATCGGCCTGGTCGACTCCGGCCTCGGTGCGACTGAGCCGGGACTGCTGGCCATCAGCAACCGATTGCTCGGCTGGGGCGTCCCTGTGGAGGAGGCGCAACTCGTCGACGGATCGGGGTTGTCACGCGACAATCGGGTGACCTGCGCGTTGCTCGTCGGGTTGCTTGCTCACGGAAGCATTGACGATTCCCTCGGGGATTCCCTCCCCGTGGCCGCCTCGTCGGGGACGCTGGCCGAGGTGTTCGTCGGTTCATCCGTCGCTGGTTCGCTGCGGGCCAAGACCGGAACACTGACGGGGGTGAAGGCCTTGGCCGGCTACCTCCCGGTCGTTGGAGGTGCCACCATCGAGTTCGCCGTGGTGCTCAACACCCCCGGCGTCGACGACGGCACCGGCTACCTGTCGATTTGGGAGGACGAACTCGCCCCGGCGCTGTCCACGTACCCGCAGGTGGCCACTGCCGACGACCTCGGGCCGCGCTAACGGCGAGCGACCTACAGTGCTGCCATGGCCATGCTGGCGATGTTCCCCCTCGGCGCGGTGCTGCTGCCCGGTGCGGTGATGCCGTTGCACGTGTTCGAACCTCGCTACCGGGCGCTGGTGCAGGACTGCCTGCGAGCCGAGGTGCCCGAGTTCGGTGTGGTGATGATTCAACGCGGCAGCGAAGTTGGCGGTGGCGACCAGCGTTCATCGGTTGGCACCGTGGCTCAGATCGTCCAGGTCGCCGAGATCGACGACGGTCGGTACCTCGTGGTGTGCGTGGGTACCCGCCGGATCCGGGTGAGCGCGTGGTTGCCCGACGACCCGTACCCGCTCGCCGACGTCGACGACTGGCCGGACGAGGGGCCGGACGAGGCGCCGGACGGGTTGGCACTGACCGAGGAGGTCCACCAGATGCGCACGAGGGTCCGGCGGGCGTGTGCGTTGGCCAACGAGCTCGGCGATGCGGTGCTGGCCGGAACCGACGAGTTGAGCGCCGACCCGGTGCTCGCCTCGTACCAGCTGGCGGCGCTCGCGCCGATCGGCCCGGCCGACGTGTACACGCTGCTTCGAGCGAGCGGTGCCCCGGCGCGGCTGGCGTTGCTCGCCGAGGTGATGGACGACCTCGATGCTCGCCAACAGTTCCGCCTCGCAGCCAGCGACGACCCAGACTTCGGTCCGCCCAGCCCCGACTGACCAGCCCCGACTGACCGGTTTCGGGGCGACCGGTTCAGGGCGACTGCTTGGCTGATGTGCTAACAAAGGGGCGTGGCTGAACCGGACCCCTCGAAACGCAAAAAGGAATCGGGCCAGATCGGTGAGGTCATCGACCTCGTCAAGACCTATGCCCGGCAAGAGACCGTCGGCCCGCTGCGCGGCGCTGCTCGCTGGCTGGCGTATGGCGCGGCTGGTTCGGTGTGCCTCGCGGTGGCGTCGGTGTTCGTTGTGCTCGGCGTTCTGCGCCTGCTGCAGAACGAGTTCGCCCCCACCTTCGATGGCCGATGGGCGAGCCTGATCCCGTACCTGATCGCCATCGTCGTTGCCGCGGCGATCATCGGCGCAGCGGTGAGCCGGATCGGCAAATCCCCGTTGAACAAGGACTGACTCTGAAGGGCATGGCTATCTGATGGCACAACAACGCATCACCCGAGACGACCTCGAGGCCCGCTTCAGCGCGCTCCAAGACGACCTGCAGTCGAAGGTCAGCGATCGTCGCCAGACGCTGATGAACGCCGCCATCGTTGGTGGTGTGGTGCTGTTGTTGCTGTTCTTCTTCCTCGGCAAGCGCAGCGGCAAGAAGAAGACCACCTTCGTCGAGATCCGCCGGATCTGACTCGTGGCGATATCGCTCAAGGTTCGGCTGGCACTCCTCATCCGCCGAAACGCCCTGAAGAAGGGGCTGTTCGGGGGCAATCAGGTGTGGCTCGCCATCGGCGCGTTCGTGTGGGGGCGGAAGTTCGTGAAGAAGACGTTCGGCCGCAACGAGGAGTACGTCACCACCGAGACCCTCACCCGTGGCAACGCGGTGCGCATCGAGGCGATCGGCCCCGGCCCCCGCAGGGAGCAGCGGG
>JAYURF010000660.1:0-2627 GCA_043756365.1 Acidimicrobiales bacterium | reverse complement strand
GCTGTTGCTGGGAGACTGGCACCCATGGCCACACCGCGGATCCGCACCAGACTTGGCGCCGGTGCCGCAGCAGTGGTGGTGGCCGTTCTCGCCCCGATCGGATGCAACAGCGACGACGAACCAGCAACGACGGGCGGCTACTGCACGATCGTGCGCGACAACATCGTCGCAATCAACTCACCGTCGATTGCCACCGCCGCCG
Organism: Acidimicrobiales bacterium; assembly: GCA_043756365.1. GTDB lineage: Bacteria > Actinomycetota > Acidimicrobiia > Acidimicrobiales > Ilumatobacteraceae > VFMC01. Next base: position 2,425 of record JAYURF010000660.1, on the reverse strand, counting down.
ATGTGGCGGCCACCATCGACCTGTATCGCTCGATCGCCGCAGAGGCACCCCTCGCCGTGGCCGAGGAGTGGCAGACGATGTTGGTCAACTTGGAAACCGTCGCCACCGTCGTTGCCGACGATCCCGAGTCGGTGATTGCCGCGAACGACGCGGCGCTCGCGGGCCAACCCGCCTACAGCCGGATCCAGCAGTTCACCAAGGCAACGTGCACGCAAGACATCGGCATCCCTCCGGCGCGCACCACACCGGCGGTGCCACCCACCGTGACGCTGACAGATACCGGGACGACTGGCTGATACCGGGACGACTGGCTGATCAGCCGATGTCGCCGCGCTTGGAGTACACCTTGTCGACAAGGCCGTAGACGACCGCTTCGTCGGCGGTGAACCACCGGTCACGTTCGGCGTCGGCCTGGATCTTCTCGACGGCCTGGCCGGTGTGGTGCGCCGTCAGTTCGGCCATGCGCCGCTTGGTGTACACCAACTGCTCGGCCTGGATGGCGATGTCGGCGGCCTGGCCACGGAGGCCGGCAAGCGGTTGGTGCATCATCACGCGGGCGTTCGGCAACGAGAAGCGCTTACCGGCCGCGCCAGCGGTGAGGAGGAACTGGCCCATGCTGGCTGCCATTCCAAGACACACCGTGGCGACATCGCAGCTGACGAACTGCATCGTGTCGTAGATGGCCATGCCCGCATACACGGACCCGCCGGGGCTGTTGATGTACAGCCAGATGTCGGCGTTGGGATCCTCGCCCTCGAGGTACAGCAACTGCGCGCACAGCGAGTTGGCAATCTCGTCGTTCACGTCCGTACCGAGCATGATCACCCGGTTTTTGAGCAACCGGTTGAAGACGTCGCTGCGCGGATCGAAGCCGCTCTCGAGGGCGTTGGGCATGGCATCGGGCATGGCCTCACGCTAGCGTCGAGCAACCGACGAGTGATGGACGGCCGATTTGAACGACAACGACTTCTCCCCCAATGCCGACGGCCTCGTCGCCCACAACCGCGTGTATGCCGAGCAGTTCGCCGACCACGGGTTGGCGCTGCGTCCCCGCCTGCGTCTCGCGATCGTCGCCTGCATGGACAGCCGGATGGACATCTTCCAGATGCTCGGCCTCGCTCACGGCGATGCCCACATCATCCGCAATGCGGGCGGAGTGGTGACCGACGATGTGGTGCGTTCGCTGGTGCTGTCGCAACGGTTCCTCGGTACGCGTGAAATCGTCCTCATCCATCACACCAACTGCGGTTTGCAGTCGGTGCTCGAAGACAGGTTCAAAGCCGAGATCGAAGCCGAGACGGGAATCCGACCCTGGTGGGCGTTGGAGTCGTTCGTCGATCCCTACGCGAACGTCGCACAAAGCATGAAGCGCTTGCATCTCAGCCCCTTCATCACGCACAAGGACCACATTCGCGGCTTTGTCTACTCGGTCGAGACGGGCCTGCTCACCGAGGTCCCCGGCTGACGTGCGTGGTCACGTCGGGCGTTCAGCAGCGGCACCGCTGAAGATGACGGCGATTCGCTCGTGCCGGTCGATCTGGTCGCGGATGGCGAGTAACCCCGCCAGCCCGGCCGACCCGGTGGGCGACACGGGGATCGCCGTGTGGGCGCGGGCAAGATCGTGGGCTCGAATGACGTCAGCCTCGACGACTACCACCGGTGTCCCTCCGGTCGCGGCCATCGCAGCGAGCACCGGCAACCAGTCGTAGGTTTCGTCGTCGAGGATCCCATCGGCAGCCGACTCACCGACTGGTACCCACGGCCACATGCACTCACCCCAGTGCTGGGCGGCTAGGCCCGGACCCCCGAGCGCGCCAGCACGCTGCCACGCCCGCTCGAGCGGGGCGCAGCTCGCTGTCTGAACAGCATGCAATTGGGGCGCGCCGACGCTGTTCGAGCCACGGGATGCGCCACTGCCGAGGCCGGCGGCAACGGAGGCGGCGAGCGCCCCGCCACCGACCTGCACGAAGACGCGATCACACGCGCCCGGCGCCGCGGCCATCTCCCAGCCGATGGTTCGGCCACCATCGAGGCACCACACGTTCTCGGTGCCTTGAACGCTGAACGGAACAGCTCCCCCGTCGACCGCCTGGCGGAACCGGTTCACACATGGGTCGCCTGGCGGGTCACCGGGCCTGCGAGGGCAGACGACGACGTCAGCGCCGAGGGCGCGCAATCGGGTGAGCACCGCATCATTGGCCCACGTCGGAACGAACACCTGCACCGGCCAGTTCACCGCCACGGCGAGCGTGGCCGCGGCGATCGCCGCGTTCCCGCACGACGCGATCGCCAGGGGAGGCCGCGCGTCGTCGCTGCGCCACGGGGCGAGTCCGAGGAGCTCGGCGGTGACGAGGTGCAACAGGACCGTCATCAGGTGTCGTGCCTTGTGGCTACCGGCAACGTTGCCGGTCTCGTCCTTTACCCA
>JAYURF010000659.1:0-2634 GCA_043756365.1 Acidimicrobiales bacterium | reverse complement strand
GGCCCCGAACACGGCCCCGAACACCGGGGGCGCCTCGACCGGCCAGCGGTCCGGCGCAACGAGTGGCTCGCGCCCGCCATCGTCGCAGCAGCGTCCACGCCCGTCGTCGAACCAGTCGATCCAGTCGCATTCCTCGCAGCGCGACGCCGGTTCGGTGAGCATCAGTTCCGAGCGCACGGACGTGATCCAGGTCGAGACGTTCGGCGAACTCGGCGTCCCCATCGCGCTTGTCGAGGTGCTCGCCCGCGACGGCGTCATTCGCCCGTTCCCGATCCAGTGCGCGACCCTCGGCGACTCGCTCGCCGGGCGCGACGTGCTCGGCCGTGGCAAGACTGGAAGCGGCAAGACGATCGCCTTCGCGATCCCGCTCGTCACCGCACTTGCCGCGTCGGCGCGTCGCCCGCAGCCGGGCCGTCCCCGCGGTCTGATCCTTGTCCCCACTCGTGAGCTGGCCAACCAGGTTGCCGAGACCGTCGCCCCGCTCGCCAAGGCGATGTCGCTGAAGGTCACCACGATCTTCGGTGGTGTCGGTCAGGCCCCGCAGGTGTCGGCATTGCGCGCCGGTGTCGACATCGTGGTCGCCTGTCCCGGTCGGCTCGAAGACCTCATCCAGCAGCGTCACTGCCGGCTGGATGCGGTCGAGGTGACGGTGCTCGATGAGGCCGACCACATGGCCGATCTTGGCTTCCTCCCCGTCGTGCGTCGTCTGCTCGATGGCACCCCGCAGGGCACCCAACGCCTGCTGTTTTCGGCAACGCTCGACAACGGCATCGACGTACTCGTCAAGCGGTTCCTGCAGAGCCCGGTCGTGCACTCCGTCGATCCCGTGGTGGCTCCCGTCTCTACGATGACCCACCACGTGTTCGCAGTATCGCTGGCCGACAAGCCGGCCGTCGTTCGTGCCCTGGCCGCCGGGGTGGACCGCTCGTTGCTGTTCACCCGCACCAAGCACGGGGCCAAGAAGCTCGCCAAGCAACTCACCGTGTCGGGCATCCCGGCCGTTGAACTGCACGGCAACTTGTCGCAGAACGCACGCGAACGCAACCTCGAATCGTTCACCACCGGGAGCGCCCGCGTGCTCGTTGCGACCGACATCGCGGCGCGCGGCATCCACGTCGACGACATTGCGCTCGTCGTGCACGTCGACCCGCCGGCCGAACACAAGGCGTACCTGCACCGTTCGGGTCGCACCGCCCGCGCCGGCAGCGAAGGCATCGTCGTCACGGTGATGACGCCCGATCAGACTGGCGACGTTCGTTCGCTGGCACGTGCCGCTTCGATCTCGCCGACGATCACTCAGGTGACGCCGACCCATTCGGTGCTCACAGCCCTGGTGGGCCCAGTGGCTCCGCATGTCGCCCACGTCGCGCAGCCCGTATCGCCCGATCGGCCCGGCCCGTCTCGTTCAGGGGCGGGTGCCCGCTCGGGCCCATCGGCCCGCCCGGCTGCTCACCCGCCGCAGCGGTCCCGCTCGCGTAACACCGGCCGCCGCGGCTGATCGCTCAGACGGCGACGGTAAGCGTCGCTGTCCAGCCGGTGGCGTTGTCTCCCGACATCGTGGCCAACTGCTGCCCAGCACCGTCGTCGCTGAACACGTTGTCGCTCTCCAGCGACACGCGTTCGAGGTTGCCGACGCTTGTTTCGTACCGAGTTCTCACCGTTCTGGTCATGTGATTCCGGCGTAGAGCCGGAATCACATGACCAGAACGGATCGGCCGCCGGCTCAGCCGCGGGTTCGGGTGACTTCGACGGCGACGAGCAGTTCCTGCGCGGCGGGCGCACCGAACACCACACCGTGCACCGGAGCGACATCGGCGTAGTCACGCCCCCAGCCGGTGGTCACGTGGCTGCGCGGTGGCACCTGATCGTTGGTTGGATCGACATCGAGCCAACCCCATCCGGGGACGTAGATCGCAAACCATGCGTGCGAGGCGTCGGCACCCACGATCTTCGCCTCGCCAGGTGCCGGTTCGTTCTCGATGTACCCGCTCACGTACCGGGCCGGTAGGCCCAGCGACCGGATCGTGCCGATCGCGAGATGGGCAAAATCCTGACAGACACCGCGGCGATGTGCCAGCACGTCGGCGACGGGCGTACTGACGTCGCTGAAGCCCGGATCGAAGACGAACTCGGCGAAGATGCGGTGGCACAGGTCGGTGACGGCCTCATGAAATGCTCGACCGGGCAGGAACGACCACGAGGCGAATCGGGCGAGATCCGCCGAGGGCACGACGAGCGGCGACTCGATCGAACACATCCGCGCGAGCAATCCGTCCGGGCTGGCGTCGGTGGCGACGATCGCGGGAATCTCCTCCCACGGTGGCGACCAGACGAGCTCGACGGGTGCGGTGATGTCCACCTCGCACTCCCCGATGACCACCACTTGGTCGTGGATCTGTTCGACAGCGCGGTAGGACACATGGTTCCCGAACACGTCGAGGTAGTCGTCGGCGTGATCGGCGCCCGGAACCGTGGTCACCGCCGAGCTGATCACCGTTTGTGTTGGCGTTTCGCGTGGGCGCAGGTGGGCCACCGTGTGACCGTTGTTGACCGGCGCGCCGTACCGGTACTCGGTGGTGTGGCGCACGCGGTAGCGCATCAGCTCGGCCCGCCGAGGCCTCGACGGACCGGGTG
>JAYURF010000658.1:0-2636 GCA_043756365.1 Acidimicrobiales bacterium | reverse complement strand
GGCAACCGTCAACGCCGCGTCAGGTGTGATCAGCGTCCATCTCTCCGGGGCGATCACCCGCGCCGTCGAGGAGATCGTCAACGACGAGATGCGCGACCAGTTCCCCGTCGACGTGTTCCAAACGGGTTCTGGCACCAGCACGAACATGAACGTCAACGAGGTCATCGCCAATCGCGCTGCCGAAATACTCGGCCAGCCGGTGCACCCGAACGACCACGTGAATGCATCGCAGTCGTCCAACGACGTGGTCCCAACGGCACTGCGCATCGCCGCGACACGAGCGATCGTCGACGAGCTGATCCCGGCCCTGGTGGCTCTCGGCAGCGAACTTCGGGCCCTCGCGCAACGGCACGAGATCACCGTGAAGGCCGGACGAACGCATCTGATGGATGCCGTACCGATGACATTCGGGCAGGAAGTTGGTGGATGGGCCAGGGCTGCCGAGCTCTCCGTTCAGCGTCTGCACGGCGTGCGCGAGCGGCTGTGCGAACTCCCCATCGGCGGCACCGCTGTCGGCACCGGACTCAACGCTCCACCAGGTTTCGGTCGGTTGGTTGCCGCGGAGATCAGCCACCGTACACACATCGACTTCACCGAGGCTCACGATCATTTCGAAGCCCAGAGCGCCCAGGATGCGGTCGTCGAAACGAGCGGTGCGCTGCGCAGCGTCGCTCTGTCGTTGCACAAGATTGCCGGCGACCTTCGCCTCCTTGGTTCGGGGCCGGCGAACGGCCTCGGTGAGATCCAGTTGGCGGAGTTACAAGCGGGAAGCTCGATCATGCCCGGCAAGGTCAACCCGGTGATTCCCGAGGTGGTCCAACAAGTTGCCGCGCAGGTTGTCGGCAACGACGCTGCGATCGTGTTCGCGTCGACGATGTCGACACTGCAACTCAACACTGCGCTACCGGTGATGGCCCGCAACCTGCTGAGCTCGATCGACCTCCTCAGCGCGGTCGCCGCACCGCTGCGCCAATGCATTCGTGACATCACGGTGAACGTGGCGCAGATGGCGAGCTACGCCGAGAACACGCCTGCGCTGATGACCGCGCTCGCTCCCGAACTGGGCTACGACGCGGCCGCCGACATCGTCCACCGGGCCGAAGCCGCCGGTGTCAGCGTCCGCCAACTACTGACGACCGAGCAACCCGACCTCGACCCAGGGCTGCTCGCCCGGCTCGACCCGCTCGCGCTTGCACGCCCTGACCAGCCCAAGCTTCGGCCCCCAGTCAGGTCGTTGGCACCCGAGGTGTGAAACCCGTTGGCGCCGGGTATCGCGCGGCCGATGCAGGCCGACCCCGGTACCACCTTCCCCGTTGACGACGGCTTGCGGGCGGGGCGTCACGACCGCGCGGCGCGCCGGTGTGTCCTCGCCGTCATCGTGGCCGTGATCGGTGTCGGGGCAACCGGATTTCTCGGAGTCCGCAGCGCGACCGAGAGGCGCACGGGGACTGGCGGCATTGGTATCGAACTTGTCTACCCGCGTGTTGCTCGCCCCGGTCTGGCGGTGCCGTGGCGCCTGTTGCTCATCGCTCCCCATGGCTTCGCCGGCGACATTGGCATCTCCTTGAGCTCCAGCTACGTCGAAGCATTCGACCAGAATGCCGTGTCGCCCGACCCGAGCTCGATCGAGCGCGACGACACCGACGTCACCTATGTGTTCGACGCTCCCGTCCTGAAGCCCGGCGGCCGATTCGAGATGGCCCTCGACATACGCGTCGAGCCGGGCGTGCAATGGAAGCGGACCTCCGTGGTCACCGTCACCATCGGCACCGCGCTCATCGATCGATTCGAGATCACGACCTGGGTGCTGCCCTGATGGAACTCATCGCTCGCGCCGCAGTGATGTACGTCGTGCTGTGGACACTCGTGCGCGCCACCGGCAAGCGCGAACTGGCCGAGATGTCGAGCTTTGAGATGGTGCTGTTGATCGTCCTCGGCGACGTTGTTCAACAAGCGATCACGCAGGAGGACATGTCGATCACGGGTGCCGTACTCGCTGCGGGAACGCTCACGCTCATCGTCGTGGCGACGAGCTACGTGGCATTTCGGTCGAAGCGGTTCCGGAGCGGGGTCGAAGGTGTCCCGGTGATCGTGATCAGCAACGGGCAGCTGAACCAGCGGGCGATGCGGCTGGAGCGACTCACCGTCGAAGAGATCCACTCCGAGGCGCGCCAGCACGGGATCGCGTCGATCGAACAAATCCGCATCGGGGTGCTGGAGGCCGACGGCCGATTCTCGTTCATCACCAACGAGCCCGAGACCGATGTCGAGGTCCATCGGCAGCTCTGACGGGCACACCCACCCCGCCGTGGAGCGGTCGGGTTGAGCCGCGCCTGGCAGGGGTACAGCTCAGCCATGGTCACGCTGCTCGATTACACCACAGCCCACTTTCCGAACCACACGGTCGTGGAACTGAAGGATCCCGCAACCCCGCGCCCCGCGTCTGCCGCCGGCGGCAACGACTCGTACCGCGCCCGGGTGCTGAACACACCCGACTCGGAGCCCAACCGCGACAAGCTCTACCGGGGCGACACCGATCTGTTGTCGGAACACACCGTCATCGCCCACGTCGTCGGAGAAGACGACGGTGTGCAGATGCTGCACCAAATGCTCGCTGCCCACGAGCCTCAGCGCCC
>JAYURF010000657.1:0-2641 GCA_043756365.1 Acidimicrobiales bacterium | reverse complement strand
CGTCGATCCACTGCGCGACAGCGTCGACGCCTTGGTCGGGTAGCGATCCGATGCTGACCGACCGTTCCGTCCCGTCCGCAGATGTGATCGAGGTCGTTCGACTGATCCCGTGCTGCATCGCAGCCGGCCAGGGGGGCAGCAGGAACTGGGCGCGGCGTGCCTGGCGGGGGTCGCTCTGGGCCGTGACCACACCGACGAATCGGGGGCGGTACGGATCGACGTAGTAGGCCGATGAGGTCAACGCTCCGACCGTCGAGCCGACGAGCCCATCCCAGCTTGAGGTCACCCCCGACTCGGGTGGCGGGAATGACTCGAGTGGCCCCCCGCTCTCGACCAGGTCGCCGTAGCTGATCGCCGATCCCTCGGCGTGCACGGTGCTGGCGATTCGAACCAGTTCGTCGATCGTGAAACCGAAACCGGCCACTTCGAACTTGGTGCCGTCACCGGCGCTGAAATGCAGTGTGAACACCCCGTCAGCGCTGGTGGCCAGCAGCGCCGCCCGACCCATGAGGTCGAATCGGGTGGCGTCGGTAACGACGGGCGGGGATCCCAGGTTGATCGTGACCGCCAACCACCGGCCGCTGCTACGAGTGGCGTCGGGCATCAACCAGAGGTCGATGGGGCTCATGTCGTCGGCCTCGGACGCAGCGGTGGGATCGGAATACACCCCGCTCAACTGGAGGCTGCCGGGGTTGTCGAGGAGCAGCCCGGCGGGTTCGGTTGCCACCTCGGCGAACCGGTCGTTACCGGATCCGGGTGGCGTCGAAGGGGTGGCGTCCGTTGATTCAGGTGTGGCCGCTGCGGTTGGCGTTACCGCCGCGATCGTGGTTGGCGGTGCGGTCTGCGGGGCGCTGTCCCAGGGTGCGGCGGCAATGATGCCGACGCCGATCAGTGCGGTGACGACGATCGTGGCCACGGCCAACAGCCACGGCGAGCGAGGTGGTTCGTCGCCGAACTCGGTCGCCTGCTGACCGTCCAAGCCGACGAAGTCGGCCATGTCCGACGCGCCGAAGGCACCCTCGCGAGGCGTGACGAACTCGATCACTCCGCTTCCCGACTCCTGCGACGTCCGGCCCACCCCCACAGTCTCGCAGCCGGCAGGCCGTCAGCGCTCCCCGGTCAGAGGTCGTGCGTGGCAATGACGGTGCCGTCGGCGCCGATGATCTCGGCAACGCCATCCGCAATCTCGCTGAAGCCGTACACGCCGATGTACGCAGTGGTTTCGCCGATCTGCACCATCGGCACCGCCGCTGGGTCCAGCGGCACCGCCACCCCATCGACGACCGTGCTGAGCCGCACCCTCAAGCTGCGTTCCACGCCAGCCGGCCATGCCGAGGTGGCCACGACGAATGTGGCCGCCGCTGTCGAGTACGTGCGCAACGCGGGTTCGGGTCCAGCGTCCACGGCCACCTGCCCGCCGAAGTCGTCGCCGTACAAGGTGAGCCACCCCGGGCGCACGTCTGCCTGCCAGGTCGTCCCGTCCGCCAGGGTCCCGCTGCCCGATGGGGTGGGGGCAGCCATCGGTGTCTCGTCGACGTGCAGTTGGCCGTTCGCTGACTGGATCGCGAGGTCGCGCCATTCGTCCACTCCGGACAGGCGGGCATCGGCAATCAGTGCAAACAGTTCGCGTGGCGTGATGTTGGTGCCGATGACACTGATCACCCGGTCGTCCCACGTCCACTGGGCGAGGGCGTTGATGCCCCGATCGGGTAGTGATCCGAGGGTGACCAATCGGTGGGTCCCGTCAGCTGCGATCACTGTTGTTTGCCCGCCGATGCCCTGTGCGGTTGCGTCCGGCCATGGGGGGAGTAGGAACTCGGTCAGCGTGGCAGCCTGTGGGTGGCGCGGGGCAACCAAGACCGCCACGTGCTTCAGCCAATACCGGTCGGCATAGGCGACCGTCGCCTCGACCGTGCCGAACGCGGCAGCAGCGAGTTCATTGAACACGGATGCCAGCGCGGAGATCGGTGGCGGGAACAACTCGAGCGGACCGCCGCTGCTAGCGAGGTCGCCGTAGTCGATGCCGGCACTGTGCGCCTGCACCGTGTCGGCGATACGGACGATCTCGTCGATTGCGAACCCGAATCCCGTCATCTCGATCCAGCTGCCGTCGCTGCGGGTGACGCTGAGGCTGAACACACCGTCGACACTGGTGCCGAGCAGCGCCACCCGGCCATCAAGGTCAACCCGGATGGCGTCGGTGACCAAGGACTGGTAGGGACGAGCAACGTCGGTTGCGGTGATCGCCAGCCACCGGCCGCTGCTACGAGTGGCGTCCGGCATCGTCCAGAGGTCGACTTCGAGCATGTTGTCGAAGGGGTTGGACGCAGCGGTGGGATCGGAATAAACCCCGCTCAATTGAAGGTCGCCGGGGTTTTCGAGCAGCACGCCCGCGGGCGCTGTCGGCACGCCATCGAACTGAACCCCGGCGGGTCCGCGGGTCGTGACCGGGGTGGCGTCACCGGTCGTGACAGTCGCCGGCGTCGTCACTGGGGTTGGCGACACCGCCGCGATCGTGGTCGTCGGCGCGGAGTCCTCGGCGCTGTCCCAGGGTGCGGCGGCGATGATACCGACGCCGATCAGCCCGGTGACCACCACGGCGGCAACTGCCATCAGCCACGTCGAGCGGGGTGGTTCGTCA
>JAYURF010000656.1:0-7332 GCA_043756365.1 Acidimicrobiales bacterium | reverse complement strand
ACGGGGGAGCGTCGTCGCCGATGCTGTCGAGCATCCGCTTGGCGAATCCTGACGTTGCCCAGCCGGCGGCCAGGTCGTACCCGCCGGTGTCGCGCATCGGTCCGTGGCTGCCCCAGCCGGTGCCGCGGGCGTAGATGATCTTCGGGTTGACGGTGCGCACATCGTCGACCTCGAGGCGGAGCTTGGCGCGCACTGCGGGAAGGTAGCTGGTGAGGAACACGTCACAGCTGGCGGCGATCTTCAGCAACACGTCGCGGCCGGCGGGCTTGGCGAGATCCACGGTGATGCTCCGCTTGCCGCGGTTGGGGATCTCGTTGAATGGGTTCGGGCCGTTCTTGTCCAGGTTGAGCAGGTTCTTCAACGCCCGCTGCGGGTCGCCTGTCGGGGGTTCCACCTTGATCACCTCTGCTCCGAGGTCGGCCAAAATGGCTCCGGCCGCTGGCACGAACGTCCATGCGGCAACCTCGAGAACTCGGACTCCTGCAAGTGGTTTCGACACGTCATTCTCCCGGGGTCGGTCAGTGAGGTTCGCAGTCTGACACAAGCGTCAGGTACGTTCGAAGAATGAGCACAACGAACACGTCGAGCCCGACCTTCACCAGGGACGAGGTCGAGGATGCATTCAGGCACTACTTCCTCACCGGCCCGGTGATGGAGGACTGGATCGCCTGGTCGCAGTTGTTCACCGATGATGCCGTGTACTTCGACCACTACTACGGCCGGTTCCACGGGCCGAAAGAGATCGAGCTGTTCCTCGAATCGACGATGATGTTCGGCCGCCACTGCTACACCTCACTCGTTTGGTACAATATCGAGGGCAACCGGGTGGTGTGGAAGGGGATCAACACCGCCGATCATCCCGACCCGACGCTGCCGCCGTTCGAGTTTCCCTCGCTGCAGATCATCCACTACGCCGGCGACGGCAAATGGTCCTCGGAGGAGGATTGGTGGATGCAACCGGAGATGGTCGTCTACGCAAAGGGGTACTGGAAGGCGTGCCAGGCAATCGACCCGGATTTTCCCGAGGCGATGTCGCGCCGCCAATGGGGCGACATCGAATGGGCCCGCCCTCCGGCCGGCCACGTGGCCCGCCCGTCATGGTGGGGGCGCGAGAACGAGATCCCCAAGATCAAACGAGTCGAGGACATGACCTTCGGCGAGCGGGTCTGAACGCCATTCTCCCGGGCCTACGGGTGCTGCGCAGCGAGAGACGCCGATTTGCGGATCAGTTCCACGACCAGCGGACCGAACGCCTCTACCTTCGGATTCACGCCGGCCCCTGCAAGGAACCTGCTGTAACCCTGCTCCAACACGATGCCCAGCTTGAACCTGGCGAGCACGATGTAATAGATGATGTCGGCGGTGGAGCGGCCGGAGTGGGCTTCGTAGTGCGCGCACATCTCCTCGATCGTCGGCATCCCGTCGAGGTCGACGTAGTGCTGCATGTCGTCGCCGTCGGGGGGCCAAGACACGAGGATCCATCCGAGATCGAGCAGCGGGTCGCCGATCGTAGTCATCTCCCAGTCGATGATCGCAGCCAGTTCGGCGGGCGCGCCGTGACGGTACATGACGTTGGCGAACTGGTAGTCGCCATGCATGATTCCCGGCGACCAGTGCTGCGGCTGATGCGTGCGCAACCACGCAGCGGCCTGTTCCACGCCCGGTAGGTCGCGGCAGCGGATCCGTTCGAGGAACGCGAGCCACCGGTCCACCTGGCGTTCGTGGAAGTTTTCTGGTCGACCGAAACCCTCCAACCCGCGAGCCTTCCAGTCGACCTTGCTGAGTAACGCCGCGCCGCGCACCAGCTCGAAGGCCAACCCGCGTCGGGTAGTGAGATTGCTGTGGAACGGCTCGGCCCAGCCTCCCAGGTCGGCCGGCGACCACCCGTCGACGGCTTCCATGATGTAGAACGGCATGCCCAGCAGGTCGGTGTCGTCGGAGCCGGCGATGTAGCCGGCGTGGGGAACATCGGCACCGCGCAGCGCCTTCACCAACCGGTGTTCGCGGCGGATGCCGTCGAGGCGGTCATCGACGGCGCTCGCCGGCGGGCGTCGCATCACCATCGTGATGCCGCCGCGCTCGATGATCGTCAACTCGTTCTGCGATCCGCCCTGGAGCGAACCCAGCTTGGGCACCTCCCCGGTCCCCGGCACCCCTGCGTCGTCCAGCCACCCCGCGAACCGCTCGGCGTCGATCGGCTGAGTTGTGTCGCTCATCGGGTGCTCCTCCGGTAGTCCGGCTGCCCCTCAGACCAGAACTTGACAGTACTGTACAGATCCTTCGACCTGTGAGAGAGAGGCGCCGTGGCGTGGGATTTCGAGACCGACCCCGAGTACCAGCAGAAGTTGGATTGGGCCGACAGCTTCGTCAGCGACGAGATCGAGCCGCTCGATCTGGTCCTCGGCAACCCATACGACAAGAGCAATCCACGGGTGATCGCGCTCATCAAACCGTTACAGCAACAAGTGCGCGATCAACAGCTGTGGGCCTGTCACCTCGGCGCCGAACTGGGCGGTCCCGGGTATGGTCAGGTGAAGCTGGCGCTACTCAACGAGATCCTTGGCCGGTCCAGTTGGGCACCGACGATCTTCGGCTGCCAGGCGCCCGACTCCGGCAACGCCGAGATCCTTGCGCACTACGGAACCGACGAGCAGAAAGCCAAGTACCTGCAACCGTTGCTGAACGGTGAGATCTCGTCGTGCTACTCGATGACCGAACCGCACGCCGGCGCCGATCCAACTCTGTTCACCACCAACGCCGTCCGCGACGGTGACGAGTGGGTGATCAACGGGTACAAGTGGTTCTCGTCGAATGCCCGCTACGCCGAGTTCTTGATCGTGATGGTGGTGACCAACCCCGACATCAGCGCCTATCAGGGGATGTCGATGTTCATCGTCCCGGCCGACACGCCCGGTGTCGACATCATCCGCAACGTCGGCATCGGCACTGAATCCGAAGACGAAGCGAGCCACGCCTACATCCACTACAACAACGTGCGCGTACCTGTCGATCACGTGCTCGGCGGCGAGGGGCAGGCGTTCGTGATCGCCCAGACCCGCCTCGGCGGCGGACGCGTCCACCATGCCATGCGCACCATTGCCACCGTCCGCCAGGCATTCGACATGATGTGCGAGCGGGCACTCGCACGCGAGACGCGCACGGGGCCGTTGGCGTCGTTGCAGATGACCCAGGAACGCATCGCCGACAGCTGGATCGAGATCGAATCGTTTCGCCTACTTGTTTTGCGCACCGCCTGGCTGATCGACAAGTACGACGACTACAACCGGGTCCGCAAAGACATCTCGGCGATCAAGGCAGCGATGCCGAAGGTGCTCTTCGACGTGGTGCAGCGTTCGATGCACCTGCACGGCTCACTCGGGATCTCCAATGAGATGCCGTTTTCACGGTGGATGGTGTCAGCGGAGGCTCTGGCCCTCGCCGACGGGCCTACCGAAACCCACAAGGTGGTTGTCGCCCGCCAGGTGTTGAAAGAGCACCAACCCCACGAGGGCCTGTTCCCACGCGGTCACCTGCCTACGCGCTCCGCCGCAGCACGAGCCAAGTTCGCCGAGTTCCTCGACCACGAGGCCGCCCAACACTGAGCGGGACGCGAAAAGAGGACCGGACCAATGGGGGATGGTCCGGTCCTCTTGATCGTTGGCGCTATCTCGAACCTGGGTGGAGGTGAGGCTGCGCCGGCCACTGATCGTCACCGGGGGAGATGTCAATCAGCAGATGGTTTGTCAGCCGTCGGACTCGTTGACATCGACATCGACATCGACATCCTCGACCGAGTCTTGGACATCGTCGACGAGAGTGCCGACGTCGTTTTCGATATTGTCATCGACGACGTCACTACCGCACGCTGCGACGGTGAACAGGCCAACAACGGCCAGGGCGCTCATTGATGCTCGACTGATTCTCACGGGTGGCTCCTTGATCATGCTCGCGTAGGGAGGTGCAAGCGTCTTGCTGTGTCACCCATTCCCCATGAGTAGGAGTCTCAAACCTCGCCGCCGTGGCCGCCGTGGCCGCCGTGGCTGGAACGATGTGAGACGCGGTCCGTGGCCAGGATGTCGAGCAGGGCCCGAATCGGGACCCACGCCCACGTCGGCCGACTTCCGAGCTCGTACCGCACCTCGTACATCGCTTTCTGGAGCAGGAAGGCGTCCAGCAAATCGCGCACGTCGTCGCCACCGGCGGGGACCACCCGGCTTCCGTCGACCGTTTCCAGGTACGCGGTGACGAACACCGACGAGGCCCACTGCTTCCACACGATCGCCCACGGTTGCAGCTCTGCGGCTGCGGCAATGCCCCGCTCGAGTGCGTCGAGGGCACCTTGACTGGCGGCATAGTCGAACGACCGGATCATCCCGGCGACGTCGGCGAGACAACTGCGCTTGATGCTCCGCTCGCCGATCGGCCGCGACGGCTCACCTTCGAAATCGATGAATGTGAAGTCGCCACCGCGCTGCAGAACCTGGGCCAGGTGAAGGTCTCCGTGAATGCGGATTCGGTCGCATTCGAAGAGGTGATCGGTGAGTGGCGCGAGGCGGGCGAGCAATGGTTCCTCGCCAGTGGCGACGAGTTCGTCGATGCCTGCGATCGTTGCGCGGTGGTTGCTCTTCCGCACGGTGTCGAGCAGGCTGATGACATCGGTGCGCATGCCCTGATACAGCGAGCGTTGATAGAGGCGGGTGAACGGCTCGGGCCGGAATCGGTCGCCGGGCGCACCGGCCAGCGCGAGGTGCAACTCGGCGGTGCGGACGCCAAGTAGTTGCACCCGGTCGATCATCTCGACGAGCGGCTCGGGCAGCTCGTCGGTGGCGTCGGGGCGGCTCAGCAGATCGGGCATTCCCGTGACGACGGCACCAGCGATGGCGGATTCGTAGAACCGTGACGAGTCGGCCCGAAGCACGGTCCACAGATCGCCGTCGCTCGGCACATAGGCGACGAGCGTGGCGACAGTAGTGGCCGCACCACCGTCGACGGGTCGGTGCACCAACGTGCCGTGCAGGGTCGGTACGGCGGTGAACCCGCGCGCGTTGAGCGCGCCGAGCATCTCGGGCTCGGGATGGATGCCGGTGGCAACACGACGCAGCACCTTGAACACGGCCTGTTCATCGACCACACACGAGGTGTTGCTCTGCTCGGCCCCGAGCGGGCGGATCGTCGACGAGCCGTCGGGCCCCGCGGGCTTCAGTCGGCGTTTCAGTCCGAACGGTTCTCCGCTGATCGATCCTCCACCGCCGGCGATGGCTTCGCCCGCATAGATCAACCGGACCAGACGGCTGATCACGGCTGTGTCGGTGGTGGCATCCACCAGGCGCCAGCCGGGTGACAGCGTGCCGATCACCGCGGAGTCCGGCGTGGTGGCGACGGTTCCGATCTCGGCGCCCGCGCCGTCGTGGGTATGTTGGGCGATCACCGGCATGAAGTACCGCTGCGGTTCTGCGGTGGTGAAATCGACCTGGGCGATGATTGCGAGGCCACCTGTGGAACGGATCGACATCGACGCGCTGATGTCGACGTCGGCGATCACTCGGTCGTGATTGCCGAACCACCGCTGCTGCAACACGTGGCGGGGGAGAGCCTTGGCCAGCGATGCCCGAGCGGCGCGGTCGAGCGGTGCGCCGCGCTCGCCGAGCGTCACCTGGGGCACCGGGCCGACGGGCCGCTCGACCGTGGCGGCATGGGTGGGGAGACGCAACCAGTAGAAGTCATGCGCGCCGATGGTGATCGACCAACCGTCCGCGGTGATCCCGTCGAAGGTTGTCTGACCGAACAGTTCGACCGGGCGGACGCCGTCGTAGTCGGCGAGTCGCAGTGTGACCTGTTGCGCGTGGCGGGAGAAGTTAGCGACCACCACCATGTCGTCGCCGGGATGATCGAGGTCGCGTCGCAGGAACGTGAGCACCTTGGAGTTGTCGGAATCCAGCATCACCATCTCGCCGCGGGCGAACACCGGGTGGCGTTGACGCAACGTGATCAGGCGTCGCATCCACCACCACAGCGATGACGGGTTGCGCTGCTGGGCTTCCACGTTGACGGCCTCGTAGTGATGGGCGGGATCGACGATGACCGGCAGGAACAGCTGATGTGGGTTGCAGCGCGAAAACCCGGCATTGCGATCGGCGCTCCACTGCATCGGGGTGCGCACTGCGTCGCGGTCGCCGAGGTACACGTTGTCGCCCATGCCGATCTCGTCGCCGTAGTACACCACCGGTGTCCCCGGCAGCGAGAACAGCAGTCCGTTCAACAACTGGATCATCCGCCGGTCGTCGTGCAGCAGCGGGCTCAGCCGGCGACGGATGCCAAGGTTCACTCGCATCCGAGGGTCGCCGGCGAAACGGCGGTACATGTAGTCGCGCTCTTCGTCGGTGACCATCTCGAGGGTCAGTTCGTCGTGGTTGCGCAGGAACATCGCCCACTGGCTCGACGGTGGGATGTCGGGTGTCTGCTGCAAGATGTCGACCACCGGCGTGCGGCTCTCCATCTGCACCGCCATGAACAGCCGTGGCATCAGCGGGAAGTGGAATGCCATGTGGCACTCGTCGTCGTTGCCGAAGTAGGTGACTGCATCCTCCGGCCACTGGTTCGCCTCGGCCAGCAGCATCCGTCCGGGGAACTTGGTGTCGAGATGGGTGCGCAGGTCGCGCAAGAACTCGTGGGTCTTGGGCAGGTTCTCGCAGTTGGTCCCCTCCTCTTCGAACAGGTATGGCACGGCGTCGAGACGGGCAGCGTCGACGCCGAGGCGGAACCACTTGTCCAGCGTGGCGAACATCGCCCGGCGAACGTCGGGGCTCTCGAAGTTCAGGTCGGGTTGATGCGAGTAGAAGCGGTGCCAGTAGTACTGCTGGGCGACCGGGTCCCAGGTCCAGTTCGATGTCTCGAAGTCTTGGAAGATGATGCGCGCCTGCGAGTACTTGTCGGGGTCGTCGCTCCACACGTAGAAGTTGCGGTACCGGCTGCCGGGCGGCGAAGTGCGGGCCCGTTGGAACCACGGATGTTGATCCGAGGTGTGGTTCATCACCAGTTCGATCACCACACGCAGGTCGCGGGCGTGCGCGGCCTTCAAGAACCTGCGGAACGATGCCATGTCGCCGTAGGCCGGGTTGATCGAGTTGTAATCAGCGATGTCGTAACCGTCGTCGCGCAGCGGCGACGGGAAGAACGGCAGCAGCCACGCGGTGTTGACCCCGAGGTCCACGAGGTAATCGAGGTGCTCGGTGAGCCCGTCGAAATCACCCGTGCCGTCGCCATTGCTGTCGGCGAAGGAACGCACGTGGAGTTGGTAGATGACGGCGTCCTTGTACCAGTCGTGGGTACCGG
>JAYURF010000655.1:0-2649 GCA_043756365.1 Acidimicrobiales bacterium | reverse complement strand
CGAGCAGAACGACGACCAGGACTGCCAACGCAACGCTGGCAGCGATGTAGAGCACCGCGGCGAGCCAGCCGATGTCGTGTTGCTTGGCAGCGATGGCGATGATCCCGGTCGCCATGACGAGGGCGAAGTAGCCGGGGAACAGCGTCTCAATCGGATTCATGGGCGGAGGAAGCGGAGAAACGTCGCAGCTGCGGCGAACACGACGACCGAGATGATGGCGGTCGCCCACGCGAGGGGTTCGGCGTCGGTCAGGTAGGCCTCGACGGCAACGGTGATCAAGAAGACTTGGAACGCGACGAGGATGACGACGTACAGCACGACCGCGGACGATGACTGTCTGCTCCGCGCCGAGGTGCTCACGTGGACCGCCCGAGAGCCCAGATCTGACCGTCGTCGCGGACCTCGACGTCGATCCGCCCGAGTGGTCTGGTGGGCGGTCCGGAGATCACGGCGCCGGTGCGGGCTTCGAAGTTGCCTTCGTGGCAGGGGCAATGCCAGCGCTCTTCGCTGGGCTCGAAGTAGACGACACAGCCGAGGTGCGTGCACTTTTGACTGAACGCCACAACATCGTTGCTACCGAGCCGAACCAGGATCGCGGGGTCGGAATCTCCTGGGTAGCGGAACAGATACGGGTCGCCGACGGCAACGTCGGCGACCGCCACGATCGGGCGCGGTTCGCCGGCATTGATGCTGCGCAGTTGGGTCCACACGGCGAGACCGACGTTCGCGGTTGCCATGGCACCGGCACCGAGGACCAGGTATCTGGCGAACTCGCGGCGGGTGACCTCTTCTTCCGATGCCTGCTGGTACGGGAAGTCACGTTGCCATCGCGGGGTGACCGACACCGCGACTGATGCGGAGTGATCGCGGGTCATGTCTGCGCCTGGTTGTCGTCGAGCCCGAACGGGTCGTCAAGCCATGACCGCTGCCCTCCGGAGAACACGTCGAGCGGGCCCGCGGCGGTGTCATCGACGACGGTGTAGACCTTCGTGCGGACTTGCTGCCGACCGAACATGAAGTCACGGAACAGCGAGCCGCGGCGGGTGTCGTTGTACTCCTCGATCGTTCCGTACCACAACGCTTCGCTGGGACACACGGATGCGCACATCGGTTTCAGGCCGTCGGATGTCCGGTCGGTACACATGTCGCACTTCATCATCTGATCGAAGTCGGCGATGTACTTGGGGACACCGAACGGGCAGGCAAGCACACAGTTGGAACATCCGATGCAGCGCGGTTTGAGCGCGGATTGGACGATGCCGTCCTCGGTCTGTTTGATGGCATCGGCCGGGCACACCTGGGCGCAGGTCGGATCTTCGCAGTGCATGCACACCATCGGAGCGGTCTGCGTGGTCGTGGCGCGGTCGATTCGTTCGAGGTGGATCAACGACTGGCCGCGATGGGTGCCGCATTCGGCACAGGCCTGCACGCAGGCCTCACATCCGATGCAACGGCTCTGGTCGATCACGAAAACCGGGTGTTCACCGATCCCGAAGGTCATGGGCGCGCTCCTTGCACGGTGGTGTCGTGCGTGTCGGTGGTGTCGGTCGCCCCGCTGGCACGTTCGATGCGAACGGCTGCGACTTTGAACTCGGGCATCTTCGAAATCGGGTCGACCGCACGGTTGGTGAGAACGTTTGCAGCTTTGCTGCCTGGCCAGTGGTACGGGATGAACACGGTGTCCGGACGGATGGTGTTGACCACGTTGGCGGCGAGGGTGATCGCGCCGCGCCGGGATGTCACCGTGACCAAATCTCCGTCGGCGATACCGAGTGGCCCGGCGAGTCGAGGATGCATCTCACACAGTGGTTCCGGGTACTGCTCGACGAGCGCAGCGATTCGGCGGGTCTGGGTACCGGACAGGTACTGCGACACGACCCGCCCGGTCGTGAGCAGCACGGGGTACTCGCTGTCAACCACTTCGGCAGAGTCCCGGTAGGCCACCGGATGAAAGCGGGCTTTGCCATCCGGGTGGAAGAACTGGCCGTCTTCGAACAGGCGTGGCGTGCCGGGGTGGCCGACTTCGGGGATCGGCCAGAACAAGCCCATCTCGTCCTCGATCCGTTGCCAGGTCGCACCCTTGTAGTCCGCTGTTCCGCCGGCGCTCGCCAGGCGGAGCTCGTCGAAGATCTGCTCGGTGCCGGTGTATGCGAAATACTTGCCCTTGCCCAACCGTTCGGCGATGTCTTGCAGGATCTCCCAATCCCGACGGGCTTCGCCGGGCGGGGTGACGGCCGCATTGATCTTGATGATGCGCCCTTCCCCGCTGGTCGAGGTGCCTTCGTCCTCCTCGTGCAGCGAGCCGGGCAGAACCACATCGGCATGCTGAGCTGATTCTGACAGGAAGAAGTCGATGACCGCGTAGAACTCGAGTTTGTCGAGCGCTTCGCGGGTGAAGGTGACATCTGGCGCAGACACAGCTGGGTTGAAGCAGATCGAGAGCAACCCTCTGATCTCGCCAGCGTGGATGGCCTCGATGATCTCCTGCGCCGGGATGCCTTTGCCGGGGATCTCGGATTCGTCGCAGTTCCACACCTTGGCGACATGCGCGCGGTGCTCGGGATTCGAGATGTCACGGTTGCCGGGGAGTTGGTCGCACTTGTGGCCGTGCTCGCGGCCGCCCTGCCCGTTGCCCTGCCCGGTGATGGT
>JAYURF010000654.1:0-7359 GCA_043756365.1 Acidimicrobiales bacterium | reverse complement strand
ACGCGCACCGTCAACGATCTCGCCGCGCCGCTGTCGATCGACCCCGCCGTCCAACCCCCGGCGATCTGATCCGGTTCAGGCCTGCTCAGACCG
The DNA here is from genome assembly GCA_043756365.1 of Acidimicrobiales bacterium. GTDB lineage: Bacteria > Actinomycetota > Acidimicrobiia > Acidimicrobiales > Ilumatobacteraceae > VFMC01. The sequence continues at coordinate 7,266 of JAYURF010000654.1, read as the reverse complement.
TGCCGTCGGCCTGGAGTGTTCCGGTTCGAGGTCTTCGAAGCGGTCGATCCGGCGCAGCGTCGGGAACGCCAGTGCCCAGACACCGACCACGACAAGGGTGCCGACACCACCACCGATCACCGTCGCCGGCGTGCCGATCGCCTGACCGACAACCCCGCTCTCGAATGCGCCGAGCTCGTTGGAAGCACCGATGAACACGTTTTCCACGGCGAGCACCCGACCCCGCTTTTCATCCGGGGTCACCAAGGGAACGAGCGTGCCGCGGATGAACACGCTGATCATGTCGGCCGCGCTGAGCACGATCAATGCGGCGAACGCGACCGCGTACGAGCGGGTGGTGCCGAGCACGAGAGTCGCCGCGCCGAAAACCCCCACGGCCCAGAACAGCATCGTGCCGACCTTGCGCCGGACGGGGCGGATGGCGATCAGCACCGCCATGATCGCGGCCCCGATCCCGGGGGCGGCGCGCAACCAGCCGTAGGCCACATCGCCCACCCCGAGGCGTTCCTCGGCGATCACCGGCAGCAGCGCCACGGCACCGCCAAAGAGCACGGCGAACAGGTCAAGCGAGATTGCCGCGAACAGCACCGGCGTACGGCGGATGAAGCGCAACCCTTCGACCGCGGAGTGCAAGCTCGGGCGCTCGTCGGGATCGGGCGGGGCGGGGCTGCGCACGAACCGCAGGGTGAACACCCCCAGCCAGCCGGCGAAGATCAACACCGACGATCCCGCATAGGCAACCCACGGATCAACCGCGTACAGGAAGCCCGACGCAGCCGGACCAACGATGATCGCTGATGTCCACGTTGCCGAGAACAGCGCGATCGTGCGCGGCAACCCGCCTTCTGGCGCCACCATCGGCGGCATCGCCCGCACCGCCGGTGCTTGGAACGCGCGGGCGATGCCATAGCCGAACGCAATGATGAACAGCGGACCCACCGACGTCGGTTCGCCAAGGGCGTAGACCAGTAGAGCAACCGAGCTGATCAGCTCGCCACCGATGGCGATCACCGCGACGACCTTGCGGTTGAACCGGTCAGCGACGCTGCCGGTGACGAGCACGAGCATGACCGCGGGGAGAAACTCGGCGAGGCCGATGAAGCCGATGTCGCGCTCGTGGCCGGTCATGTCGAAGGCTTGCTTGCCAAGCGCCGCGGCCTGCAGCGCGACCCCGGCGAAGAGCAAGAAGTTGCTCACCAGCAGGCGCCGAACAGGAGAGAAGCGCCACACCTCCAACAGCGAGTACTCGACCGGCGGGTTCACCAACAGCACCGCGTCACCACCATGTCTCGCCTGTGCCGGCACCGAAACCGGCGACGAAGACGGTGCCGAGCCCTCAGGGGGCGGAGTGGGCGGGGGATTCGACGACACGGCGAGCGCCGACACTAACCGCGCCATCGCAGCGACCCAGTCACGCAACCCCCAAGCGGCACTCGGATGGTCGGCCGGACTCGGGGGCGAGGTGGACGTGGTACAACCGGTTGATGACTTCGCTTGCTGACGACACCCGCTGGCTTGATGCCACCGATCAGGCCGCACTGGTGCGTTCAGGAGATGTCTCCGCTCCTGAGCTGCTGGACGCGGCAATCGAGCGGATCGAGGCGCTCGATCCGGCGCTCAACGCCGTCGTGATCCGCTGGTTCGACCACGCCCGCGACACCGCATCCAGCGAGTTGCCCGATGGGCCATTCCGGGGTGTGCCGTTCCTACTCAAGGATCTATGGGCCACCTACGCGGGTCAGACGATCAGCAACGGCAACCGCGCCCTGGCCAGGTTGGCTTCGCACTCGCCCGCCGACACCACGCTCGTGTCACGGTTCCGTCGCGCCGGTTTCGTCACCGCGGGGCGCACCAACAGCCCCGAGTTCGGCAGCCTGCCCACCACCGAGCCGCTGGCATGGGGGCCGACCCGCAACCCGTGGAACCCGGCCCATTCACCCGGCGGATCGAGCGGCGGCTCGGCAGCCGCGGTCGCGGCGGGCATGGTGCCGATCGCCCACGCCAGTGACGGTGGCGGATCGATCCGGATTCCGGCCTCGTGCTGCGGACTCGTCGGACTGAAACCATCGCAGGGCCGGATCACGCTCGGACCGGCGCGCGACGAGAGCAACCTCGGCGTCGAGTTGTGCGTCAGCCGATCGGTGCGCGACACCGCGACGCTGCTCGACGCGGTGCGCGGCCCCGGGGTCGGCGACACGGTGATCGCTCCGGCACCGCAACGACCGTACGTCGACGAGCTTGGTGCCGACCCTGGCCGTCTACGGATCGGCCTGCTCGACCACCATCCCTACGGCACGCCTGTGCATCCCGAGTGCGAGGAGGCGACCCGCAGCACCGCAGCGCTGCTGGAGTCGCTCGGCCATCATGTCGAGCCGGGCTTCCCCGCGGCGCTCGCCAACCCGGAGTTCTCCCGCCGCTTCAGTGCATTGTGGAGCGCCAACATGGGTGTCAGCCTGCGTCGCGTGGCCGAGCAAATCGGCAGGGACCTGGCCGGCGACGAGGTGGAACTCGTCAACGTGGCCATGGCCGAATTCGCCAGAGATCTCAACGCGGTCGACTATGCGCTGGCATTGGCTGCCAACGTGACGTTCCGCCGAGCGGTGCAGCAGTGGTGGGTTGGCGACGACGACCGGTCGGGTTTCGATCTGTTGCTCACCCCGACGCTCGGCGAGCCCCCGGTTCCGCTCGGGACCTTCGCCAACGACGCCAGCTCACCAATGGGGCCAATGGCGCGCGCCGCCGGATACGTGCCGTTCACCCCGGCGTTCAACTCGAGCGGCCAGCCGGCGATCAGCCTGCCGATGCACTGGAGCGCCGACGGCTTGCCCGTCGGGGTGCAACTCGTCGCCGCGTACGGCCGCGAAGACGTGCTGATCCGGGTTGCCGCGCAGTTGGAGCAGGCCCGGCCGTGGCACCACCGGCGCCCCGGCGTGTGACGTCGTCGATCAGCGGGCGGTCCAGCCGCCATCGACGATCAGGCTCTGCCCAGTCATGAACGTGCCGGCCGGCGAAGCGAGCAGAAGCAGCGCCCCGTCGAGTTCGTGATCGAAGCCCATCCGCGGAATCGGCGAGTTGCGGCGAACGAAGTTCTGGCTGGACTCGTCATCCACCATGGGCGCAGTCATCTCGCTCGGGAACCACCCCGGACACAGCGCGTTGACCCGAATGCCCTTGCGCGCCCACTGCAGGGCAAGCTCACGGGTGAGGTTGACGACCGCACCCTTCGAGGCGCAGTAGTTCGCCTGCTTGACCGGTGCCGAGCCAACGTGGCCGAGCATCGATGCAACGTTGACGATGCTGCCGGCCCCCGTGGCGATCATCGACGGCGCGCACAACTTCGACAGATGCCACACGGCGGTCACGTTGAGCTCCATCGCGTTACGGAACGTCGCGAGCCCTTCGTCTTCGGCACCGACGACGGTGGCGATGCCGGCATTGTTGATCAGCACATCGACCCGACCGAACGCGGCCAGCGCCTCGACCACGACCCGCTCGCGGTCGGCGGAATCGGTCAGGTCGGCGGTGATCGCCAGAGAGCCCGGCAACTCGTCGACGAGCGCGAGCAATCGGCTGGTTCGGCGCGCAACGACCACCACCGTGGCCCCGACGGCGTGCAGCACCCGGGCGAAGCGCTCGCCGAGGCCCGACGATGCTCCGGTCACGAGTGCGACCGTGTTGTCGAGCCGGAACATCTCCAGTGGCGCGAGTGAACTTTTCTCAGTTGGTGAAGTCATCGTGGGTGAATCTACGCGACTCGTCTCACCACCGGTTTCCTCAAGGTTTCGTGTGTGGCCGTTACTGACGCAGGGCATCGGCGTATCGCAATCGCGTGACGATTGCTTCAGTTTCGAGAAAAAGCGGCCGATGAACGAACCAGATGCAACGATTCAACGTCTACGGAGTGTGACTATGCGCAACGAGACCTCACCGACCGTCACCGACTGGGTGGCCATCATCAAGCTGGCTCTCGTGGTCAGCCTCTTCGCCGCGGCCGCTGCGGCGGCGCTCGTCGGGCACGTGGCCGAGCAGACGATCGTCGTATCGGTGATCGTCGTCGCCACGCTTGCGAGTTGGTACCAACTCGAACACGCCAGGATCAAGCGCCACTGACCTGATCACCGACCGCTGATCTGCTCGCGCGTTGCGGTGTGCAACGATTCGTCGGATGAGCGCCTCGACCGACCAATCGCCTCTCGTGTTGTTGATTCATGGGGCGTGGCACGGCGCATGGTGCTGGGCGCCGCTGCAGGCGCAACTCGATCAGCGTGGCATCGCCTCGATGGCGATCGACCTTCCCGGCCATGGGGCCTCACTGCTCCCACTCGGCGATCTCCACGGCGACGCCGCACACGTGGCGGACGTGGTCAGCGCTCTTGATCGTCGCGTGATCCTCGTCGGCCACAGCTATGGGGGCGCGGTGATCACCGAAGCGGCCGTTGCCGGCGAACGGGTCGCGCACCTGGTGTACCTCACCGCCTTCGCGCTCGACACGGGCGAAAGCGTGCTGTCGCTCTTGGGATCGCTGCCTCCCGCGCCAGTGGGTCTGTCGGCCGCGATGGTGCCGCGCGACGACGGAACCATCGTGTTGCAGCCCGATCTGTGCCCCGATGCCCTGTACGGGAAGTGTTCGCCAGGGGCGGTTGCCGCTGCGATTGCCCGGCTCTGCCCTCAGCCAGCGGCCACGTTCACACAACAAGTCACGGGTTCACCGCGAGACACCATCGGTTCCACGTACGTGTGCTGCGAACTCGACGACGCGATCAACATCACTCATCAACGAGCGATGGCTGCGCGCTGCGACACGGTGGTATCGCTCACAACCGACCACTCGCCGTTCGCCTCGATGCCCGATGCGACGGCCGACATCCTCGCCTGTGTTGTGGCCGAAGTCAGCGCCGGTACCAGCGCGGTCGACCACCAGTGAAGGTGCGGATCGGGTTCGGGTTCGGGGTCCGGACGACGTTGAACGACTCCGGGTTCGGTGTCGTGGTCGATGCACTGGAGCGATTGCGCTTCGACAGTTTGTGGCTCAGCGAACGCCTCGGCGGCGACGCTCCCGATCCTCTCGTTGCGCTGGCCTTCGCCGCCGGCCGCACAACCAAACTGAAGTTCGGGATGAGCGTGATGGTGCTGCCCGGGCGCAACCCGGTGGTGCTGGCCAAGGAACTAGCCACCCTCGACCGGTTGTCGCAGGGCCGGTTACTGCCGGCGTTCGGCCTCGGTGTCGCCGACCCCAACGAACAGCAGGCTTTCGGGGTGCAACGTTCCGAACGGGCCGCATGGTTCGACGAAAGCATGGAGGTCCTTCGGGCGTGTTGGACCGGCGAGCCGTTCACCCATCACGGCGCCCGCTACAACTACGACAACCTGCGCATCGCGCCCGCCCCCCAGCAGCAACACCTCGACGTGTGGCTCGGCGGGATCGCCCCGTCCGAGCTGCGTCGGGTCGGCCGCCTTGCCGACGGATGGCTACCGAGCTTCGTCACCCCCGACGACGCCGCCCGCGGGCGCGTGGTGATCGAGGCCACCCTTGCCGAGCACGGCCGTTCGATCGAGGAGGATCACTACGGCGTGCTGATCCCGTATGCGAACGGTCCGGTTCCCGATGCATTGCTGGCCGGGCTGGCCAAGCGCCGTCCCGATCTCGCCGACCCAAGCGTGCTGGTGCCCAAGGACTGGGACTCGCTGCTGAGCACCATCGACGCCTTCGTGGCCGTCGGTACGACGAAGTTCGTCGTGCTCCCCCTCGTCGAGCCGGCGTCGCCGGAGCTGTGGGTCGAACACCTCGAACAGGCCGCCCCGATCGTGCTCGCCCGCCAGAACTAAGGCGCGCACGCTCGTCCGGGCGGGTCAACCGGCGAGCAGCACCGCAAGCTGATCGAGGTACGGGCGCGGTTCGACCTCGAGCCCTTCGCCGTACAGCTTCACCTTCGGCTCGGTACCGCTCGGGCGCACCTGCAGGCGAAGATCGTCACCGCATTGCAGTCGCAACAGTGTCGCTTCCGGGAACCACTGCACCGACGTGACCGCCCGGTCACCCACGCTCGCCGGTGGCGTTTCGCGCAAGCGCTGCACCGCCGCTTCGGCATCGGCTGGCACCATCGGCACAGACAGGTCGGCGGTGATGTGGCGACCGTACTCTTCAGCGATCGAGTCGAGGCGGCCCTGCAACGTGACTCCATCCGCTGCGGCGAGCGCGGCGATCTCGGCCATCAGCACAGCGGCGCTGATGCCATCTTTGTCGAGCGGTCGCTGGCACACGAGGTACCCGAGCGCCTGCTCGTAGCCGAAAACGAAACGGTCGTCGGGGTGCTCCAACACGGTGTGGCCGATCCACTTGAACCCGGTGAACGTCTCGTCGAAACCAACGCCGTGCTTGGCCGCCATCCTTGCCAACAGCGACGACGACACCAGCGTGGTGATGACCAAACGGTCGTCGCCGGACGTGTGCTGCAGGATGTGATCGGCGAACAACCAGCCGATCTCGTCGCCGGTCAACCTGCGCCACGCAGCCGCGCCTGGGGGTGCATCAGTGATCGGGATGGCTGCCCCGAGGCGGTCGGCGTCGGGGTCGTTGGCGAGCGCGATGTGGGCGTTTTCGGCCACCGCTACGGCCATCAGCAGATCCATCGCCCCCGGCTCTTCTGGATTCGGGAAGCTCACGGTCGGGAACGCGCCATCGGGATCTTGTTGTTCGGCCACGACGTGGGGGGCGGCAAAGCCGGCGCGGCCGAACGCCGCCATCAACGTCGCCCCGCCGACGCCATGCATGGCCGTGTAGGCCACGCGGACGTCGCGGAGATCGGGGCGGAACCGCACCGCCGGGATCGCCGCGAGGTAGGCATCGACCAGTGGTCCGGTCATCTCGCCATCAACCATCTCGATCAGATCGTCGTCGGCAGCCGAGAGCGCGATCGAGCATGGGTCGACGGCGTCGATCCGGGATGCGATCTGCTCATCGGCCGGTGGCACGATCTGCGCGCCGGTATGCAGAAACACCTTGTAGCCATTGTCGGCGGGCGGATTGTGGCTGGCCGTCACCATCACCCCGGCCGCAGCATTGGTACCGGTGATGTTCCATGCCAGCACGGGGGTGGGCACCACGGTCGAAAAGATCATCGACCGCACCCCACGCGCCGCGCACACGCGCGCCGCGTCGAGCGCGAAGTCGTCGCTCTTGCGCCGGGCGTCGTAGCCAATGATCACCCCGCGAGCAGCGGCGTCGGGCATGGTCGCGAGGAGGTGATCGATGAGGCCGGCGGTCGC
>JAYURF010000653.1:0-7380 GCA_043756365.1 Acidimicrobiales bacterium | reverse complement strand
ACCTGGCGTTCCACGTGGCCGAATCGCTGCGCTCCAGCGGCCTTGCCTGAGCCGACGGCCGAGCCGCCCGGCCGAGCGCTCGACCAGGTCCGCAACTGGCCGGTCACCAACGTGAGTGCAGCAACCATCGTCGTCACCGATGCGACTGATCCAGTCATCGAAACAGTTGGCGACCAGGTACGCCGCTACTGGCTGGCCTCGATCGCCAAGACGATCACCGCCTGGGCGGTGCTGGTCGCCGTCGAGGAAGGCGTGGCCGACCTTGCTCTGCCCATCGGCCAACCCGGTTGCACGCTGCGCCATCTGCTCAGCCACGCCGGCGGGTACGCCTTTGACGGGTCCGAGCCCATCGCCGCCCCACAGCGCCGGCGGATCTACTCCAACACCGGCATCGAACTGGCCGCAGCCGAGGTGGCCACCCAGGCCGGAATGTCGTTCGAGCAGTACCTGCACGAGGCGGTGCTCGAACCTCTGCACATGGTCTCGACCGAACTTCGTGGCTCGCCGGCACATGCGCTGTGGAGCACCTGCGCCGACGTGGTCCGTTTCATCACGGAGGTGATCCGCCCCACGTTGATCAGCAGCGGCACTGCGACCGAGGCGACCCAGCCCGTGTTCGCCGAGCTTGCAGGCGTGCTCCCGGGCGTGGGCCGCTACCCGCGCAACACCTGGGGGCTCGGTTTCGAGGTGAAAGGCGACAAGGCGCCGCACTGGACCGGCCAGCGGAATTCGGCGCAGACGTTTGGGCACTTCGGTGGGGCCGGTACCTTCGTGTGGGTGGATCCGGGGGCGCTGCACGATCGAACGGTTGCGTGCGTCGCTCTGACCGATGCACCCTTCGACAACTGGGCCGCCGAGGCGCTCGTCGCCTGGCCGGCGTTGAGCGACACCGTCCTCGGCGAGGCAGGCGTCGCCGAGGCCACAGTGACGGGCGAGTCGCTCGGATGATCCTCGGGCCGGGCGATCGTGTGCGGGTGGAGACCACCGCCGACGACGGATTCCCGGTCGTTCGATATGGGTTCGTCGGTGCCCTTGCGACCACCGACGATGTGGTGGTGGTGATGCTCGACGGCGAACTCGGCGGCAACCTGATCGACCAGCACCACGTGCAACCGGTCTGCATCACCAACGTCGAACTGTGCCTGGCCGGTGACGACCTGATGAGCGATCCCGATCTCCGTCGCGGGCTCGTTGCGCTGTGGCACGCCGAGGCCGACTCAGCTGGGCTCGACGTCGATTCGCTCCACCCGCTCGGCGATGGCTGGTGCGACGAGACCGGCTCCTGGTCGCTCGCCGAACTGCTGGCCGGCGGCGAAAATTACGTGGTGCGCGCCTTCCACCTGCCGGGCGAACCCGACACGGTGCGCGTCCGTGCCGGTCACCCCTCGCAGTGGCGGCCCTGATCGCGGGTCAGCTGAGCCGTTCGATGATCATGGCCATGCCCTGACCGCCACCAACGCACATGCTCTCCATGCCGAAGGTCTTGTCCTCGAACTGAAGGCCGTTGATCAGGGTGGTCATGATCCGCGCCCCGGTCATACCGAAGGGGTGACCGAGCGCGATACCACCGCCGTGCACGTTCAACTTGTCCATCGAGATGCCGAGGTGCTCGGCCGATGGGAGCACCTGCGCGGCGAAGGCTTCGTTGATCTCGACCAGGTCGATCTGATCGATCGTCATGCCCGCCAGAGCGAGCGCCTTGCGGCACGCCTCGATCGGGCCGAGGCCCATGATCTCGGGGTTCAACCCCGACACGCCCGACGACACGATGCGCGCCAGCGGGGTGAGCCCGAGCGCCTTCGCCTTGTCGGCGCTCATCACCAGCACGGCTGCGGCACCGTCATTGAGCGGGCATGCATTGCCGGCGGTGATGGTGCCATCGGGGCGGAACACCGGCTTGAGCTGGCTGACCGCTTCGTAGGTGGTACCCCGGCGGGGGCCGTCGTCGGTGGACACCACGGTGCCATCGGCAAGCGTGATCGGGCTGATCTCACGCTCAAAGAAGCCGTTGTCGATGTGGTCGACAGCGAGGTTGTGCGAGCGGACACCGAAGCGGTCCATCGCCTCACGCGTGACACCCTCTTTTTCGACGACGTTCTCGGCAGTCTGGCCCATGGCGATGTACATGTCGGGCAAACCCACCGGCGGGGTCCACGTGCCCTGCCCACCCTGGGCACGCTCCTTGGTGCGCTCGCCGGGCCCCTTGAAGATGGGGTTCGGTGCGGTGTCGGATGCGCCGCTGGCATACCGGCTGACGGTCTCGACGCCGGCGGCGATGAAGCAGTCGCCCTCGCCGGCGCGGATCGCGTGGAACGCCATCCGGATGGTCTGCAAGCTCGATGAGCAGTAGCGGTTGACGGTGACGCCGGGAACATCGTCGAGCCCGGCAAGGCTGGCGACGACGCGAGCGATGTTGAACCCACCCTCGCCGGCGGGCTGACCGATGCCCATCATCAAGTCGTTGATGTCGGCGGCGCCCACCTGCGGTGCCTTGGCCATCAGCGCCTGGACGATCTGAGCGCTCATGTCGTCGGGGCGCATGCCGGCCAGCGAGCCCTTGTTGGCCCGACCGATCGGGCTGCGGGCGGTTGCGACGATGACAGCTTCGGACATGCTTGAGGACATGCTTGTGGTCCCTTCGATCGGACTTGACCCGTCGGTCAAGAGGCACCGCTCACGATACCTCGCCCGGCACCGCGCCAACGAGGCGCCGACGCCGGCAGCCCGGGCCGTGTGCCCGGACCGTGTGGCGGTTTCAGCGGGTGTCGACGACCTGGAAAGCCTCGGCGAACAGACCGGCGGCAAGGCCGTTCTGAGCCGCGGTCGCGGCCATCCATTCGCGGACCCGGCCCTCGGTGCCCGACGGATCGGAGTGCTGGGTTTCGTGGCACAGCAGCGCCCGGATCTTGCGGTCGATCTGGGCCGACACATCGATGTGCGCATTCGGGCTGCGGCCAGCCATCACCCACACCTCGCCAACCGCCCACGGTTCGAGTCCCTCGTCAAGCAGTTCCGTGTGAGCAAAGGGGTTGCGGGCATCCGGGTAGATCGCTGAGATCGACGCCTCGCCCGTGGCGAGGTGATCAGGATGGCTCGCGTAGATGCGGTCGAGGTTGCGTTCGGGCGACTGGATGATCGCCACCGTGGGGCGCACCTGGCGGATCACCCGCGACAGGTCGCGGCGCAAGGCGAGGTCGGCGACCACCCGCCCATCGGCGTGGCCAAGGAAGATCAGCGAGGTGACGCCCACCTCCTTGGCGGCGCGGGTCTGTTCGATCCGGCGCATCGCGGCCATGTCCGCACGGGCGATCGTGAGGTCGAACCCGCCGGCATCACCATCGGTGACCAGGCAGTACGTGACCTCCACACCGGCATCGGTGAGCACACCAACCGTTCCGGCCGCGCCGAAATCGACATCGTCGGGATGGGCGATGATCACGAGTGCACGGCCGATTTCGTGAGGTTGCAGCATCGTTTCAGTGTACGAGTGGCCTCCGGCTCTGTGAGTGAGACCGTTCAGGCGGGTGAGGCGGCTCGGGCGAGTGAGACGGTTCGGCTAGCATCGTCTCATGCCGGAAACCGCCTCGCCGTCGTCGTTGATCGATCATTCCATCGATGTCGATTCCTTCGACTTGTCCAACCCCGAGTTCTGGCTCGCACCGCGCGACAAGCGCGAGGGGGCGTTCCATGCGCTCCGCCAGGAGCAGTCGCTGCGCTTCTACGACGAATGGGACTTCATCGATTCGCCGTTCCCCAAGGGGCCGGGGTACTTCTCCCTCGTGCGCCACGAGGACGTATGGTTCGCGAGCCGCAACCCGAACCTGTTCATCAGCGGCAAGGGCAGCAACATCGGTGACATGCCGACCGAGATGGCGGAGTTCTTCGGGTCGATGATCGCGATGGACGACCCCCGCCACTTCCGCCTTCGCTCGATCGTGTCGAAGGGGTTCACGCCGAAAGAGATCAACCGCGTCGAGCAGTACGTGCACGTCAAAGCCAAGGAGCTCGTCGACGGTTTGCTCGAACGGTTCCCTGACGGCGAATGCGATTTCGTCAGCGAGATCGCCGCCCCGCTCCCGCTGCAGATCATCTGCGAACTGGTGGGCATCCCTGCGTCGGACGAAGCACAGATCTTCAACTGGACCAACGTCATCCTCGGTGCCGGCGATCCCGAGTTCGGCGGCACGATCGACGCGTTGATGACGGCTGCGCTGGAGATGTTCATGTACGCCCAGGCACTCGGCGAGGACCGGCTGAAATCGCCCGGCGACGATCTGACCAGCATTATGATGCACGCCGAGGTCGACGGTGAACGGCTGACCCCGCAAGAGTTCGGTTCGTTCTTCATTCTGCTCGTGGTGGCCGGCAACGAGACCACCCGCAACGCAATCAGCCATGGGATGCGCGCCCTGACGATGTACCCCGAGCAGAAGCGGCTGTGGTGGGACGACATGGACGGCGTCACCAAGACCGCCGTCGACGAGATCGTGCGCTGGGCCACGCCGGTGATCCACTTCCGCCGCACGGCGACCGAAGACCTCGTGATCAACAACACCAAGATCGAAGCCGGCCAGAAAGTTGTGCTGTGGTACAACTCGGCCAACCGGGACGAGACCGTATGGTCCGACCCGTACACCTTCGACGTACGCCGGCCGTTGCAACCCCAACAAGCGGGTTTCGGTGCCGGCGGCCCGCACTTCTGCCTGGGAGCGAACCTGGCCCGGCGCGAGATCGCCGTGACCTTCGACGAGATCCGCCGTCGGCTGCCGAACATGCGCATCGTCGGCGAGCCCGCCTACCTCGAGAGCAACTTCATCAACGGCATCAAGCGCCTGCCCTGCGCCTGGAAGTGACCCGGCGCCCAGTCAGTGTCCTCGTCGCGATCAGTCAAAGGCGCGGGGGTCGTTGGCGGCTGCAGCAATCGCCAGCGCAAAACGGGCAGCACCGCTCGACCACACCGGGCACGGGGTAGCTGCCGCCACGGGACAGAAGTGCACCCCATCGCCACGCACGACAGCCGTGCCGGTCTCGTCGCACGCGGTGTCGAGATCGTTGCACGGCAGGTGGTCGACGTAGGTGCCGCCCGGCCCCTCCACCGCCGCTCCGGCATCGACATAAGCCACCGACGACAACGACTCGGCGAGCACTGCGTAGACCTCGTTGATGCCGGCCACGACGTCGTCGTCGTCGAAGATCCCTGAGCGCACGGGTTGCCCCACGAGCACCACACTGGCACCGGCACGTCGGGCCCGCTCGACCAGCACGGTGACGTCGGAGAGGTAGCGGTCGATCAACGCCTGATCATCGAGGAAACCACCGTTGCCGTCGGCCATGCACGGCGTGAGCGAGTTGCCGGTGAACGAGATCACCACCACCGTTCGCCGATTGGCAGACAGGTCGTCGTCGATCCAGTCGCACGGCGCCGTACCGCCCCAGAACTTCGGCACCATCGCCTTTGACGAGGTGAAGTACTGCAGGAACGACGAAGCCTCCTCCGCCAACGAATCACCGACGAAAACCAGCCGCGTGCTGTGGCGCGCCGGGGCCGGGGCACGCCGCACGTCAGCAGCGACATCGATCATCACCCGCGAGCCAGCGGCACCACCGACACGCACGATCGAAAGCCGATCCGTGGACACGGTCAGCCCGGTCGTCGAACGCTCGCCGGATTGATCTGTGCACCCGGCGACAATCGCCAGCGAGAACGCGGCGAGCACGGCGACGCGACGAACCGCGACGCGACGAACGGCGCGTCGGGACAGCACCGAGCTGCGCCTGTGTCGTCGAGTTACCGCCACCCAACCGAGGATACGCAACTGTTCTCGCTCGTTGCCATCGGGCCGGGTTCAGACTGTCTCAAGACATCGTCCAGATGGCCACGTCGTGCGACAAATTCGAATGACCGCAGGGAGGCGTATCGGCCCGGTTGGTAGTGTCGCCGACGATGTTGACATCCGACACCGAGGCCCACGGTGCCGACTACCGACCGGGCCTCGACGGGTTGCGCGCGATCTCGGTGTCGGCGGTGCTGGCGTTCCACCTCGACAGGCTCCCCGGCGGCAACTTGGGCGTCGATGCGTTCTTTGTCATCTCCGGATGGTTGATCACCTGGAAGTTGCTCGACGAAAAGAACCGGCACGGCTCGATCGCGCTGCGCCGATTCTGGACGGCCCGGGCCCGTCGGCTGATGCCGGCCAGCGTCTGCGTGCTCATCGCCGTCAGTGTGGCGTGGCCGCTCGCCGGGATCGACGTGCCCACGTTGCGCGCCGACATCGTGTGGGCCGCGTTGTGGTCATCGAACTGGGGCACGATCCGCGGGGGTGGCGACTACTGGGCCCGATTCGGTGAGCTGTCACCGATCACCCATTTCTGGTCGCTGGCCATCGAAGAGCAGTTCTACGTCGTGTGGCCCCTGACCGTCGTCGCCGTCACGCGGTGGCGCCGCTCGCGACTAGCGGTCGGGCTGACCAGTGGCGCTCTGGCGCTGGGGTCGATCGCGGTGATGGTGATCATCGCCGATCCGGGCAATCCCACACCGGCGTACATGAACACCTTCGCGAGGGCACACACCTTGCTGATCGGTGCGGCAGCGGCGGCGATCACGGCCCGGCGACCGTCGCGGGCTGCGAGCGGCCTGGTCGGTGGCCGGGTAGCTCGACGGGCGTTCCCGTTCGCCGCCGCTGCTGCCGTCTGGCTGGTGCTCGCCTCGTCGCCGTCGTCAGCGTGGTTGTTCCGCTGGGGTTTCCCCACGTTTGCTGTTTCGATGGCCATCGTGGTGGTGGCTGTCGCCGATGGCGCGGCGATACGCGTGCTGGCGTCACCGCCGATGCGCTGGATCTCCGAACGCAGCTACGGGTTGTACCTGTGGCACTGGCCGGTGTTCTTGCTGCTCACTCCGACCCGTGCCGGTTTCGGTGGGGTGACACTCGATGCCGTCCGCGTGCTGACCGCGGTGGCCGTGTCCGACGCGTCATACCGATGGGTCGAGACCCCGATCAGGCGTGGGCGGATGCTTTCGGTGCGGTGGATTCCCATCGGCGCCGCGGTCGCTGTCGCGAGTGTGATTGCAGTAGCGGTGATGACCGTGCCCACCCCGACCCGAGGCGAGGCCGCGTCGGTGGTGACCCTGCCGCCCGCGCCACCCAGTCCATCGAGTGCCGATGCTGTTTCCGGCACGCCCGCTGCGAGCGACTCGCGATCGGTGACGGCATCGGTGACGGCCTCGGTGCCGGTGCCGTTGCCGCCGAGCGCGTCGGATGAGTTCGCGGCGCGCACGCGCGGGACCGGCTTTGCTGCTTCCGGCGGCCCAACCGAGATCAGTCGTCGAACGCCCTCGTCGACTGGCGCTCCCGCCGCTACCCAACCCGACACCGCCAAAGC
>JAYURF010000652.1:0-7380 GCA_043756365.1 Acidimicrobiales bacterium | reverse complement strand
TGGCTGCTGCTTCGCGGATGCACGCCGTCGAGCAGGGCGCCGATCTGCGCGGGATCTCCCTGCTCGCGTTCGGTGGTGCAGGCCCGTTGCACGCATGCGGTGTGGCCGAGCTGCTCGAGTCGCCGCGGGTGATCTTCCCCGTGAACGCAAGTGTGCTGTCGGCGTTCGGGACGCTCGTCACGCCGGTCCGCATCGATCTGGCGCGATCGATGGTCCGTCCGATGGAGCGTTTCGAACAACAGGGCCCCGACCTTGACGAACGCGATGCGCTGCTGACGGAGTTGCGCGACGAGGGCCGTCGGGTGTTGGCGGCGGCTGGTGTCGCAGGCGAGCAGATCCGCTTTCGCTACGGGGTTGACACCCGTTACCTCGGACAGGGTAACGAGATCACGATCTGGGTCGGTGAAGGTGCAGGGTGGCCAGTTTCCTACTCGGATGTCGTCGAGATGTTCGAAGCCGACTATCGCCGCATCTACGGACTGACGATTCCTGATGTCGGCGTCGAAGCCGTGACATGGCGCCTATCAGCGTATGCTCACGCGGCACCGGTCGAACCGCTCACGATCGTCGGTACCGCTCACGGCGAAGCCCACCACACGCGCATGGTGCGCTTCTCGCGCGGAACAGAGGCTGTCGTCACCCCGGTCTTCCGTCGGGAGGCGCTGGGTCGTGGGCAAGAGATCATTGGGCCGGCGATCGTCGAGGAACGTGAGACGACAGCAGTGATTGCTCCGGGATGGACTGCCTACGTCGCCGCCGACGGCTCGATGATCGCCGAACGAAGCAGCACGGGAGGTGTGCGGTGAACGCGTTGGACGGGTTCGATCCGATCGAGTTGGAAGTGCTGTGGCAAAGCCTCATCGCGACGGTCAACGAACAGGCCAAGGCGCTGCAGCGCGCCGCGTTCTCGCCGATCGTGCGCGAGGCGGGCGATCTTGCCAACGCGGTGTTCGATCGACGCGGGCGAATGGTTGCTCAGGCGGTCACCGGCACACCGGGTCACATCAACTCGCTTGCTCGGGCCGCGTCGGCGATGCTGGACGAGTATCCACCTGATTCGCTGGTCGAAGGGGACGTGATCATCACCAACGACCCGTACAAGACGGCGGGTCAGCTGCTGGACGTGACCGTGCTGTACCCGGTGTTCGCCGCGGGTCGGGTGATCGCATTCTTCGGGTCGACGATTCACCACACCGACGTCGGCGGTTACGGCATCGGCGCCGGGGCGCGCGACGTGTTCGAGGAAGGGATCTGGATCCCGATCTGCCGCCTGATGGTTGCGGGCGAACGCAACCCCGACGTGTGGAAGTTCATCCTCAGTAACGTCCGTCAGCCCGATCACATGGCTGGCGATCTGCATGCCCAGATGGCCAGCGGCGAGGTCGGTGCGCAACGGTTGCGCGCGTTGTGTGAGCGGCACGGTCTCGACGACATCGAGGCCCTCGCCGACGAGATCATCACCCGATCCGAAGCGGCTACTCGCGCCAGCATCCGCGAACTGCCTGGTGGTACGTATTCTGCCAGCGCGGTGCTCGACCTCGCCGACGGCAGCACGATCGACATCGTGTGTGCGATCACGGTCGATCCGGTGGCTGGCGAGATCCTGGTCGACTATGCGGGGTCGTCGGGTGCCAGTCCGTACGGCATCAACGTCGTCAAGAACTACACCCATGCGTACACCACGTTCACGGTGCGCTCGGTCCTGAACCCTGAACTTCCCAACAACCACGGCAGCCTGGCGCCCATCCTGGTCGAAGCTCCCGAGGGCTCGATCGTCAACGCAGTGTCGCCACAGCCATGCACCGCTCGGCACGTCGTTGGCATGTTCCTACCAAACGCGCTCCTGAAGGCACTCGCCCAGATCCGACCGGCTCAGGCAATGGCTGAAGGATCGGGTGCGGTGTGGACGATGCAGGTGAGCGGCAACCACGACGACGGACGCCCGTTCATCACCGCGATGTTCACCTACGCCGGTGGCGTCGGGGCGCGCGCCACCAAACCGGGTCTTTCGGCGTGCTCGTACCCAACGGGTGTGTCGGCCGTGCCGGTCGAGGTGGTCGAAGCATCAGCGCCGATTCGCTTCCTTCGCAAGGAGCTGCGCAGGGGCAGTGGTGGCGATGGCGCGCAGATCGGTGGGATGGGACAGACGATTGAGTTCACTGTCGACACCGACCGCCCGTGGCAGCTGAACGCGGTCACCTCGCGACTGTCGGACGCGCCGAAGGGTCTGTTCGGCGGCAGTCCCGGTGCAGCGGGCTCATTCACCGTGAACGGCCAACCGGTGCGCACGCAGTCTCGGGTCACGTTGCAGCCCGGAGATCACGTTCGTCTCGACCTGCCGGGCGGTGGCGGCTACGGCGCAGTGGTGACCGTATGACGATCTTGACCGCCGCACTGCTCGACTCGTTCGACGCGTCGATCGCCGATGTGACGACAGCGATCACGATGCCGCCCGAGATCTACACGTCCGAGGAGTTCTTGAGGTTCGAGCGCGACGCCGTGTTCGCCAGGGAGTGGCAGTGCGTCGGTCGGGCGAGTCGGATTCCGAACGCCGGCGACTACTTCACCACCACAGCCAACGCAGAACCGATCATCGTCACCCGCTCCAAGAACGGGGAGATCCATGCGTTCTCGGCGATCTGTCAGCACCGCGGGATGCAGGTCGTCGATGACGAGGGCAACTGCACCAAGTTCACCTGCCCGTATCACCTGTGGAGCTACGACCTCACCGGCCGGTTGCTCGGCGCGCCGGCGATGGAACGAACCGACGACTTCGACAAGAAGCAGTTCCCGCTGCCCGCGCTGAAGGTGGAGCTGTGGTTGGGCTTCGTCTTCGTCCACTTCGATCCCGATGCGCAGCCGCTCGCGCCAACACTCGCGACCTATGCCCCCTATCTCGAGCACTACGACCTCGCCAACGCGGTGTGCCCGGGCACGTTCACGCTGACCGATCTCGCGTGGAACTGGAAGGTGATGTTCGAGAACTTCAACGACGGTTACCACGCCAACAAGCTGCACCACACCATCCAAGATTTCTGCCCGAGCGAACTCGCTGCGTTCCCGGTCGACTGGCAGCCCGGATCGAACGTGATTTTCCGAACCAACGGATACACCCACATCGACGGCGGCTTCAATGCCACCACCAAAGCTCTGCTACCGGTGTTCCCAGAGCTGACCGAGGACGAGCGGATGCGTTCGACGTTCGCACTGATGCCGCCGACCCTGTGCTTTGGGACCGCGCCGGATCAGGCGTTCTTCTTCCTCGTCAGGCCGAAGACCGCCGACACGATCGATCTGGAGATCGGCTACCTGTTCCACCCCAGCGCACTCGCGCACCCGATGTTCGATCACCTGTTCCAGATGAGTGATGCGGGGGTCCAGGTGTTCGTCCGCCAGGACCAGGACGCCACCACCAAGGTGCAACGCGGGATGCACAGCCGTTTCGCGGCTCGTGGACGGTACTCATGGCAAGAGCAGAGCCACGTGCAGTTCAACCGGTGGCTGGTGCAGCGTTACCGAGCGCAGTGGCCAACTCGATGACCGCGCGGGATGTGCCTCCGGTCTCGGCGATCGCCGACGTGTTGGCCCTGTGGGGTGACGACGGCTGGCTGACGCCACCGCTGAGCCCGGTCGTTGCCGCAACCGGGGCGATTCTCGGCAGGGTTCGCATCGTCGTCCTGGCAGCCGCATCGGCATCGGCATCGGCCGGGCCGAGCCTGACACCCATGTATGACCTGATGTCGACCGATCTGTCCGGTCGGTTCGTCATCTTCGCCGGTGCACATCCGGTGGGAGGGGCGGTGTGGGGCGAAATCCTGACGTTTGCGGCGCGGCAACGGAACGCATGCGGGGCAGTGGTCGACGGCTTCGTTCGTGACGTTCCCGCGATGAACGAGCTCGGCGTGCCCGTCTACGCCCGCGCCGTGTGTGTCGGTGGTCCGAACGGGCGCGCCCACGTCGTCGGAGTCGATGTCGAAACGCATGTCGGTGGCGTCGTGATTGACCCCGATGACCATGTCGTTGCAGATGCAACTGGGTGTGTGCGCATACGCGCCGCTCGCCTTGGCGAGGTCCTGGGGGCAGCGCGACGATACGCCGCAGCCGAACAACAGGTCACCGATGCACTGACAGCCGGTGAACCGCTGTCCAGCGCATATCGATACAAGAAGTTGGCCGTCGACGAGCTGAGGGAGGTGAGGCAAAGCAGGCAATGACGGCAGTCAGCAAATCGGCGGCGATCGCCGTACACGAAGCTCAACGAAGCAGACCACCTTTGGGGGAGAACACCATGAGAACATCTCGAATTGCCATCGCAGCAATTGCTGCACTCAGCCTCGTTGCCGCGTCCTGCGGTGACGACGAACAAGCGTCATCGGTACCGACCACCGCGGCACCAGATGTCACCGAGCCCGCCGCAACCGAGCCCGCCGCAACCGAGCCTGAAGTGACCGAGCCTGAAGTGACCGAGCCTGCCGCGACCGAGCCTGCCGCGACCGAGCCTGCGGTTCCGATGGAGCTCGACACCAACGGTGACGGCACGGTCGTGTTCGGCGTTGCCGCTGCCGGGCCACGCGACGACGGCGCGTACTACCAAGCGCTGGTCGACAAGGCCATCTCCGTGTCCGAGGAGAACGGATTCGGTGAGCCGATCATCGTCGACAACATCACGACCGAGGATGCCGCGACCGAACTGAAGAACCTTGCTGAACAGGGCGTCGACGTGATCCTGGTTGGTGCCAGTGAGATCGCCGATCCGTTGGTCGACCTGATTGCCGAGTACCCCGAGATCTTCTGGTACTGCAACTGCGGTGCTGGCTACCCCGGTAACGCCGGTCTCGCGCAGAGCCAGGACGACTCGTCCGAGATCAGCTACACGGCTGGGTACGCGACGGCGTTGCTGCTGCAGGAATCCGGCGGTGACAACGCCGCGTTCATCGGCTGCTGTGACCTCAACTTCGAAAAGGAGGCCTACCTTGCGTTCGAGATGGGGCTGCAGGCCGTTGACCCGGCGTTCACCATGACCTACATCCCGACCGGCTCGTTCCCGTTCGACTTCGACAACACCGCTGGTGCAACCGAGGCATTGAACAGCGCCATCACCAGCGGTGCCGACGCGGTGTACCCGTACCTCGGTGGTGCTCACGAACCGTTGGTGAAGATCGCCAACGAGCAGGGATTGATCACCATGTCGGCGGGTTCGTCAAAGGCGTGCGATCGCGATGATCTGGAGTATCAGATCCAGGTGCGTTTCGACGGTGGCGACTATCTCGACACCAACCTCGGCGAGATCGTGTCGGGTGAGTTCACCGAGGGCGAGATCCGCGTGTTCAAGGTTGGTATCGACCCAGAACCGGGGGCGAACATCTGCGATGCGACACCCGACCAGCAGGCAGCGATGGACGAGGTCTACGCGCAGATCGCAGCCGGTGACTTCGCCGATGAGTTTGGTGCCATCAAGGGCCAGGCGTACTCGGGCGGCTGAGGTTGTCCTCACCATTGAACGCGACCGCTGGGGTGGGTGCCATCGCACCTACTTCAGCGGTCGATTTGGCCCCAGCGGTCGATTTGGCCCCAGTGGTCGATCTGGGTTCGATCACCAAGCGCTACGGCCGCATCGTTGCCTGCGACGAAGTCGATCTGCAGCTTCGTCCCGGCGAGATTCACGGGATCCTGGGCGAGAACGGCGCCGGCAAGTCGACGCTGATGAAGATCCTCATCGGTCTCGTCCAACCCGACGCCGGAACGATCATCGTCGCCGGACGCCGGACTATCATCGGTGATCCACAAACCGCTGCCGATCTAGGCGTTGGCATGGTGCACCAGCACCTCAGCCTGGTCGACTCGCTGACGGTATGGGAGAACGTGCTGCTTGGCGATCATCGCCGCGTCGATCGGCGGTCGGCGCGCGACGAAGTGACCAAGGTCGCGGAGCATTACGGGCTCGGTATCGATCCCGACGCTCGCGTCGGAGATCTTTCCGCTGGCCTCCGGCAACGGGTCGAGCTGATCAAGTGCCTACGACGAGACCCGGCCATCTTGATCCTCGACGAACCGACATCGGTACTCACGCCTGCCGAAAGCGAGCAATTGTTCGAGACGCTGCGCTCAGTCGTCGCCAGCGAGCGGCGCGCGGTGGCACTTGTCAGCCACAAGCTCGCCGAAGTCCTTCATGCCACCGACATCGTCACGATCATGCGCCGAGGACGGGTGGTGGATCGGCGCGCCACTGCCGATGCCACTGCTGCCTCGTTGGCTCGGGCGATGGTTGGTCGCGAGGTGTCGCTGCGCGCCAGTGCGGCTGCACTTGGAGCGACAGAGGTGTTCGCGTCGCGGCGGGATGATCAACGCCGTGTGAGCAACGAGCGTTCAGTGATGTTGGCCCTCGATCACGTCAGCGTTCATCGACAGGGTTTGGCTCTGCTCGACGATTTGTCGCTGACGGTTCACGCCGGTGAGATCGTTGGCGTCGCCGGCGTCGAAGGCAATGGACAACGCGAGCTGGGCGAGGTGCTGTCCAGCTTGCTTGCGATCGACGACGGGAGCGTCACCGTCGATGGCAAAACCGTGCGCACCGGGCGCGCGGGCGCCATGGCCCGCGCCGGTGTCGCGGCAATCCCCGAAGACCGCCACGACTGCGGGTGCGTTCTCGACATGTCGATCGCCGACAACCTGTTGATCGACCGGATCGGCACAGTCGCGCGGCGAGGGTTCATCAGCTCCGCCAAGCGACGGGCTGCGGCTCAGGTGTTGATGGACGAGTTCGAGATCGTCGGGGCTGGCCCCGACGCAGCCTTCGGCAGCTTGTCAGGTGGCAATCAGCAACGGGTCGTGCTGGCGCGCGAACTCAGCCAACGACCGAAGGTTCTGGTCGCCGCGCAGCCAACCCGCGGTCTCGACGTCGGCGCGATCGAGTACATGACCGAACGGCTGCGGGCTGCAGCCGCCTCTGGAATTGCGGTCCTGTTGATCTCGACTGAGCTCGAGGAGATTCTCGAGCTTTCGGATCGGATCGTCGTCATTGCCAGGGGTCGGGTCATCGGCGAGCTCGACTGTTCCGAGGCGACCTCGGAACGACTCGGTCTGCTGCTCGGCGGAGTGGAAGCGGGAAGCCCCGATGACAGCGAGTAGCGAGGCCACTGGTGCGCGAACGCCTGTCGGGTCCACGCCTGCCGGCCGGTCGGCAACGCTGCGAATGACGATGCTGATCGGGCTGTATGTGCTGGCGGTCGGCGTCGCGCTTGCACTGTCGGGTGTGTTGATCGCCGTCACCGGTGGACCGTGGCGATCGGTGCTGAGTGCGTTGCTCGACGGATCGCTCCGCAACCCGGGCCGGTGGGGCGATACCTGCACCGAGGCCGCACCGTTGCTGATCGTCGCCCT
>JAYURF010000651.1:0-7381 GCA_043756365.1 Acidimicrobiales bacterium | reverse complement strand
CTGGCCGGGTTGTCGATGGTCGGTGGTGCGCTGCAGTTACCGTTCACCAGTGACCTGCACTTCCTGGAGAAGTGGTTGGAGCCCGTGATCGAAGTCGGTGAGGCCAACATTCATGGCACCTGGGCCGACGACAACAAGTACGTCCTGATGGCGATTGCGATCGTGTGCGCCGTGACCGGAATCGTCGCTGCGGTGATGGTGTACTCCAAGCACAAGGCCAAAGCAGTCGAACCGGTACTGCTCGAACAGGGCTGGTACTACGACCGCACTGTCAGCGCGTTCATGGGCGGCCCGGGCCGAAAGGCGTTCGACGCGATCACCTGGTTCGATCGCACGGTTGTCGACGGGACGGTCAACCAGGTCGGCAAGCTCGTGCGCGGATCTGCGGGCGAGGTGCGCAAGGTCCAGACCGGATACGTGCGCCAGTACGCCGCGGCGATCGGAGTCGGCGTCGTGTTGTTGCTGGCCTGGTTCGTGGTGATTCGGGGGATCGTCTGATGAACTTCCCGATCCTCACCACGCTCGTCGTTGCCCCTGCCGTTGGTTCGGTCGCGGTGGCCGTGCTGTCGAAACGCCGGCCCGAGTGGATCAAGCTCGTCGCGATGTTGGCCAGCGTGTTCACCGGTGCGCTCAGCATCTGGGCGATGAGCTCGCTCGACACTGCCGACTCGGGGTTCCAGTTCGTCAGCAAGCACCCGTGGATCGAGCCGTGGGGCATCTCGTGGCACCTCGGGCTCGACGGCATCTCCGTGTTCATGGTGGTGCTCACCGGTGTGCTGTTCCCGTTGGTGATCGTCGGCATCGACCCGCATCACGACCACAAGCGCTACTTCGCCTGGATGCTCCTGCTCGAAGCGGGGATGATGGGCAGCTTCCTCAGCCTCGATCTGTTCGTGTTCTTCGTGTTCTTCGAACTGGTGCTGGTGCCGATGTACTTCCTGATCGGCGGATGGGGCTACGCCGACCGGGTGTACGCAGCAACCAAGTTCTTCCTGTACACCATGTTCGGGTCGGCGTTCATGTTTGTCGGCATCATCACCACTGCTGTGCTGGCCCGCAGTAACGGTGTCGGCCGCATCACCTTCGACCTCGTCGAGATCGCCGAGCAGGCCAACTTCGCCGCCTCGACCGGGCGATGGTTGTTCTTCGCGTTCGCGATTGCGTTCGCGGTGAAAGTACCGATGTTCCCGCTGCACACGTGGCTGCCCGACGCGCACACCCAGGCGCCAACGGGCGGGTCGGTCATCCTGGCCGGGGTGATGTTGAAGTTGGGTACCTACGGGTTCTTGCGGTTCGGCTTGTACCTGTTCCCCGAGGCGGCCCGGTGGAGCCGGCCACTGTTCCTCACTCTGGCAGTCATCGGCATCCTCTACGGAGCGATCGCGGCGACGATGCAGAAGGATCTGAAGCGGCTGGTGGCATATTCCTCCGTTGCACACCTGGGCTTCATCGTGCTCGGAACGTTCGCGTTCACGTCGCAGGCAATTACCGGCGCCGTGATGCAAATGGTCAACCACGGCGTCAGCACCGGCGCGTTGTTCATCCTCGTTGGCATGATCTATGAGCGCCGTCACACCCGCGAGATCTCCGAGTTGGGCGGCATCCAAAAGGTCGCACCGATCTTCGCAGGCACGTTCATGATCGTGATGCTGTCGTCGATCGGGGTGCCCGGCCTCAACGGCTTCGTCGGCGAGTACCTGGTGCTGATCGGCTCGTTCCTGACGGCACGGTGGTGGACCGTCGTCGCCACCGCCGGGGTGATCTTGGCTGCGCTGTATCTGCTGTGGGCGTACCAGCGCGTGTTCCATGGAGAGCCGAACGACGACAACCGCACCTTCCCCGAACTGCGCCTGAAAGAAGGCATGCTGCTGCTGCCGTTCGTCGGCCTGATCGTGTTCTGCGGTGTGTACCCGAAGCCGATGCTCGACCGCATCGAGCCCAGCGTGAACGCGTTGATCATCCATGTGAGCGACAGGACCGGCTACGTCGAACCCGACATCCCTGCGCCACCAGACCCCGCCGAGCACATCAGCGACGAGGCAACTGGCGACGAGCACATCAGCGACGAGGGCGAAGCACCGTGATCACCGACACCCTGCAGGGCCCTGCTGTTTCTTGGTTCGCACTGTCACCGCTGCTCATCTTGTTGGGCGGCGGGTTGGTGCTGCTGGTGCTCGGTGCGCTCACCCCGCGCTGGCCGCGCGGCCTGTACGCCGCGTTCAGTGCGACCGTCTCGGGCGCCGCGCTCGTCATGTCGTTCGTGCTGTGGGACGACATCACCGACGAGGGGGCGCGCACGCTGCTTGCCGGGGCGATCGCCTTCGACCGGTTTGCGATGTTCGTCACGATCGTCATCTGCGCGTCTGTGCTGCTCGCCAGCCTGATCTCCGACGATTACCTGCGTCGCGAGCAACTCGACGGCCCTGAGGCCTATGGACTGTTGCTGATGGCGGCCATCGGCGGAATCGTGATGGGGTCGGCCAACGATCTGATCGTGCTGTTCCTCGGCCTCGAGGTGCTCTCGATCGCGCTGTACGTGCTCGCCGCCAGCCATCGTCGCCGTATCGAGAGCCAAGAGAGCGGCATCAAGTACTTCGTGCTCGGCGGGTTCTCGTCGGCGTTCTTCCTCTATGGCGTTGCGCTCATCTATGGCGGCTCTGGCAGCACCAACTACGGCGAGATCTTCGCGTCGTTCACCGCGACCGTGCAGACCGACCGGACCGATGCGTTCGTCCTCGCCGGCGTGGCGCTGTTGCTGGTCGGGCTGTCGTTCAAGGTTGCTGCGGTGCCGTTCCACTTCTGGACACCCGACGTGTACCAGGGTGCACCAACCCCGGTCACCGCGTTCATGGCGTCGGCCGCGAAGGTGGCAGCGTTCGCAGGCCTGCTGCGCGTGCTGAACGTTGCCTTGCCACACTGGCGTGACGACTGGCGCCCGGCCATCTGGTTGATCGCCATCGTCACGATCGTCGTCGGCTCGGGCTTGGCGGTCGTGCAGACCGACGTGAAGCGGATGCTCGCGTACTCGTCGATCAGCCACGCCGGTTTCATCCTGGTCGGTGTCGAGGCGTCCGGCCATTCTGCCGGCGAGGTCGGGTTCGGCATCGGAGTGTCGGCGGCGCTGCTGTACATGCTGGCCTATGCCGTGCTGGCACTTGGCACCTTCGCCGTGGTCACGCTGGTGGCCCGTACAGGCGATGCCAACACCGACATCAGCGCATTCCGGGGTCTCGGTTCGTCGCACCCCGTGTTGGCGTTCGGGATGACGGTGCTGTTGCTCGCCCAGGCCGGCGTCCCGCTCACGTCGGGGTTCATCGCCAAGTTCGGGGTGATCGAGGCGGCCGTCGAGGAACGTAGTTACGCCATTGCGATCGTGGCGATGGTCGCCTCGGTGATCGCCGCGTTCTTGTACTTGCGGATCATGGTGTCGATGTGGATCACCGGGCCTGCGGCTGGCGACGAGGTCCGCGAAGCAGTGCGGGTACCGCTCAGCACTGGGCTGGCAATCGCCGTGTCGGTGGCGTTCACGCTGGCGGTCGGCTTCTTCCCCGGCTGGTTGATCGAAGCGACCAAGAACGCCACGCTTGTCGTGCAGACGCTCGCCCCCTGAGCGGTGGGTCCGGGCGGCCTTCCGTCGGCACCAGCGCTGGCCCGTGATCAGTTCAACGACTGGGCGTTCAACCCCTGGGGGTTGCACCCCGTGCGTAGCTCGCCAGCGCGGCGTGAGCGGCCGACATCTTGACGAACTCGTCGAAGATCCGTTGCTGCGCTGGTTCGATGCTGGTGGTGTCTTCGGGGTGCCACTGCACCCCGATGACCCACGATGCGTCGGCGTACTCGACCGCTTCGATCAGGCCGTGCTCGTCACAGGCCACGGGGACCAGCCCCGTACCGAGCCGATCGAGGCCCTGGTGATGCACCGAGTAGCAGTGCGTGAGGCTGCGCGCACCTGTCGCTTCGGCGAGACGTGACCCGGCCACGAGGGTGACCGGGTGCTCGCACATCCAGTGCCCACCACCCTCAAGATCCTGTACGAGCGTGCCGCCCTGGGACACGTTCAGCACCTGCATCCCGCGGCAGATGGCCAGCACGGGGATGTCACGCTCGATCGCCGCGTGCACGAGCGCGAGGTCGAACTCGTCGTGCAGGCCGACCATGCCGTAGAGCGCGTCGGTTTGCGGCTCTTCGCCGTACCGGTGCGGCTCGACATCGCCGCCGCCGGGCAGCAGCAGCCCGCCGAGCCGGTCGAGGTAGGTGTCGACCATCTTGGGTGCTGTTGGCAGGGGCGGCAGCAGCATGGGCAATCCGCCCGATTTCGCCACCGCGCGGCTGTAGGGCTGACTGCTGGAGAACGCATCGCGGCGGCCCTCGTCGCTGAATGACAGCACTCGCCCGCAGATTCCGATCAGTGGAGCCTCACCCACGAGCCGTACCGGCCCGGTCGGGCGATCGCTGGCACTGTCGGACGAGTTCGTCGAACAACGCCTGCTGCTGCGGGTCGGTCTCGGCGGTGTCTTCGGGATGCCACTGCACGGCGACGGTCCAGCGCGCCGATTCGAGTTCCATCGCCTCGGGCATCCCGTCGTCGGCGGTGGCGACCACCCGCAGCCCATCACCGAGCTGGTCGATCGCCTGGTGATGCACGCTGTGGCACTGTTCGGGGCGCTCCGAGCCGAGCGCCTTGGCCAGTCGGCTGCCGGGTTCGACGTTGACCGGATGGGCGCGGTACCAGTGGTCGTCGTTGCCGATGTGCTGCACGAGCGTGCCACCCTGAGATACGTTCAGCACCTGCATCCCCCGACAGATGGCCAGGAGCGGTCGGTCTGCTTCGATCGCAGCCCGGATCACCGCAAGCTCGACCTCGTCGTGTTCATTGACGATTCCGTAGAGCTCGTCGGCTGCTGGCTCCATCCCGTACCGGCGCGGGTCGACGTCGCCGCCGCCGTGGAGCACGATCCCGTCCACCCGATCGAGCACGTCGGCCAGACGGTCGACCGAGGCCGGGATCGGGGGCAGCAACAACGCAACCCCGCCCGCCCGCTCGACAGCCCGGAAGTACCCCTGCCCCGCGGCGAACGCCGCGCCGCGGACACCCTGGGCTTCGGAGCTCAAGCGCCCCACGATCAACACGAGCGCGGTCACCCTGCCAGTCTGGCGTACGAACGCCGCTCCCGCCGACCCCAGTCAGCACAACCGGCCCCGCACGTTCCGCGCGGTTGCCCATCGTGGGTGGTTGGCGGGCCGGACGGACACTGGTGGCAGACTCACGAGCGTGTCCGATTTGATCAAGATCCGCAATCCAGCCACCAACGAGGTCATCCGTGAGCTTCCGCTTGTCTCGGCCGACGAAGTCGACGCGGCGGTCGCCCTCGCGAAGGCGGCATCGCCGGGTTGGAGGGCGGTTGCTCCGGCCGACCGGGCCCGGCTGATGCGTCGCTTTGCCGATCTGGTCGCCGAGCACACCGACGAACTGGCCGAGATGGAGACGGCGAACATGGGCATGACGATCGGCAACAGCACGTGGTGCGCTCACGCCGTGTCCGACGTGCTCCACTACTTCGCTGGTGCCGTCGACAAGCACACCGGTTCCACCATCCCGGTTGCCGGCGGCGTTGACATGACCTTTCACGAACCGCTGGGTGTGGTGGGGCTGATCACCCCCTGGAACTTCCCGATGCTGATGGCCTCGTGGAAGATCGGTCCGGCGCTGGCGACTGGCAACACGATGGTGTTGAAGCCGGCCGAGATCACGCCGCTGACGACCCTCCGCCTTGCCGAGATCGCACTCGAGGCGGGCATCCCCGACGGCGTGTTCAACGTGGTGGTTGGCACCGGGCAGGAGGCAGGGTGGCGGCTGGTGGAGCATCCTGACGTTCGCAAGGTTGCCTTCACCGGTTCGACTGCGGTTGGCAAGCGGATCATGGCCGGCTGTGCCGAACAGGTGAAGCGGGTCACGTTGGAGCTCGGCGGCAAGAGCGCCAACATCGTGTTCGCCGACGCCGACATCGACAGCGCCGCATCCTCAGCGCCGGGTGCCGTGTTCGACAACTCGGGTCAGGATTGCTGCGCGCGCAGCCGGGTGCTGGTCGAGGCAAGCGTGTTCGACCGTTTCGTCGAACTGTTCGTCGAGGCCGCGGCGCAATTCACAGTTGGCGATCCCACATTGACCGACACGGCCATGGGTCCCCTCGCCACCGCGCAGCATCTGCAACGGGTGCGCTCGTTCACCGATGGGCTCGACACGATGTACACGGGCTCGGCACCCGACGGACCGGGGGCATGGCATCCGGTGATGATCGCCGCGCCGAGCGATCCCTCGGCGCGGATCTGCCGGGACGAAGTGTTCGGGCCGGTGGCCGTCGTGATCCCGTTCCACGATGAAGCTGATGCGGTGCGCATCTGCAACGACAGCGACTACGGGCTGTCGGGTTCGGTGTGGACCCGCGACGGCGCTCGTGCACTGCGCGTGGCGCGGGCGATGGAGGCGGGCGCAATCAGCGTCAATTCGAACAGCTCGGTGCGCTACTCCACCCCATTCGGCGGTTTCAAGCAGAGTGGTATCGGTCGCGAGCACTCGATGGCCGTGCTCGACAGCTACACCGAATTGAAGAACGTCTTCATCGCCACCTGACGGGCACGCAGCCGCCATGGCGGTCGGGGTCGCGTGGCGCCGTGGCGTGTCGACTTGTGCACCGTGGCGGTGGGTTTCTCGACGCGCCAGTGCTCCACGGACGGTGGGGTAGGGCCGCGTGTCGACTTATGCACCGTGGCGGTGGGTTTCTCGACGCGCCAGTGCTCCACGGACCTGTTGCACGACTCGGCCGGGTTGGCGGCGAAGCTGTCGATCGGTGAAGTTGAGGATTTGCCACCCTGCGATCTCCAGCTCGTTGCGGCGGAAGCGGTCGTCGTCGAATGCTCCGACCGAGCGCATGTGGATGCCGTAACCGTCCACCTCCAGGCCGATCAGCGCGTCGGGATACGCCCAATCGAGCTCGTAGGTGTACCCGGACGGCGTGGTGACAAGCACGTGGTGGTCGGCGGCCAGATCCGCTCGGACCAACATCTCGCCGAGGCGGTGCTCGGGTGCCGAATCGGTCACGATGTGTCCGAGTTCGCGAGCATCCAACGCATGGGCAAGTGCCACAGCGCCTGGGTTCGGCCGCAGACGGCTGATCGCCCGATGAACGTCGTCAAGGCGCATCGCGCGACTGGAGAGCCACTGCTCGGCAAAGCGCACCATGAGAGATGCAGGCAGCACCGAGCACCCGTCGATCAAGGAACGTTCCTTCGTGGTGACCCACATCTGATCGACCCGCTCCACATCGGCCGGACCGAGCGTGGACGATCGATGAACCACCATGCCGCCGTGGGCCGGCAGACT
>JAYURF010000650.1:0-2668 GCA_043756365.1 Acidimicrobiales bacterium | reverse complement strand
GTTCGTAGAGCTCCCCGAGGGTCGGAACGTGCGCGGGGAGCTGCGCTCGGGTGAGCTCGGCGATCGGCCGCTTGCGAAGCCTGACGGGGACGACACCGTCATGGTCCAAGACGACCTCACCATCTGCGGTGAGCCACACGTCGCTCTCCAGCCCCGTGGCCCCCAGACGGAGCGCAAGCTCGAATGCATCGAGGGTGTTCTCCCTGGCGTGGGCGCGAGCACCTCGGTGGGCGAACGAAATTGGATCGGCCAGGATCGAGGGAAGCCGTTGCTGCACGGGATGATCCTTGCATCGACTTCGCCCGGTGTCGCGGTCGTGGTCGGCTGCGGACGCCGTAGAACTGCACGGACTGCCTTCTAGACTCTCGGCGTGTTCAACTTCAGCGGCAGCGAAATCGTGTTCCTGCTCCTGCTCGCCCTCATCGTCCTCGGACCGGAGAAGCTACCGGAAGCCGTCCGCAAGTTCGGCAAGACCTACGCCGAGTTCAAAAAGGTCACCACCGGGTTCCAGAGTGAGCTGAAAAGTGCTCTCGACGAGCCGATGCGCGAGATGCGCGAGACCGCCGACGCCTTCAAGAAGGCTGCAACGTTCGACCTCAACGCCGACTTCGACCCTGACCCCGTCGACGCGGCACAAGACGGCGACACCAAGCCCGTTGACGCCGCAGTGCTCGACAAGTCGTCACTGGCGTTCAAGAACAACCGCCCGACGAAGTTCGTGCCGGCCAATGCCAACGCCCAAGCCGCGGCGACCCCGGCCCCGGAACCGGTTGGCAGTGGTGGCGATGCACCCGACCCCGACCTGCCAGAACCCGACTCGCGAGAACCCGACGCGGCGCCGCGCCCGCGGCCCGCTGGGATCAACTTCACCTCGGCCAGCGCTCCCACGGCCCGCACCGGTGACTCTCCGCCTCTCGCCGCGGACCAGATCGCGGTGCCGTCGGGGACCGAATCCAGCGAAGCAGAGACTGCATGAAGGTGGCGTTGGGGCGTGGCGACAAGACGACGGTGAAGGGCCCCGAAGACCGGATGACGCTCACCGAGCACCTGGCCGAGCTGCGCACCCGCATCATCCGCGCGTTGCTCGCGGTGGTGATCGGCATCATCGTGATGCTCGCGGCGTACGACTGGGTGCTCGACTTCCTGCGTGAGCCGTACTACAACCTGTGTGACGGACGGCCCGAACTCACGTGCGAACTGGTCTTCATCAGCCCACTCGAGGGGTTTAGCACGCGTTTGTCGGTCTCCACCTACGGCGGCTTGCTGCTCGCCCTGCCGGTGCTGATGTGGCAGCTGTGGCAGTTCATCGTGCCGGCGTTGCACGCCAAGGAAAAAAAGTACGCAATCCCGTTCATCGGGTCGTCGGTGCTGCTGTTTGCTCTCGGGGCCTTCCTCGCCTACTGGACGCTGGAGAAAGCGCTCGAGTTCCTGATCGACTGGGCGGGCGACGATGTCGAGGCACTGTTCCGGGTCGGCGAGTACATTCGCCTCGTCGGATTGATGGTGGCCGCGTTCGGCATCGCCTTCCAGTTCCCGGTACTGCTGGTCGGCCTGCAACTCGTCGGGGTGCTCACGCCGAGGACCCTGCTCAAAGGATGGCGATACGCGATCATGGGGTGCTTCGTGGTGGCTGCGGTCATCACCCCCAGCGGTGATCCGTTCAGCATGCTGGCCCTTGCGTTGCCGATGACGCTGTTCTACGCGATCTCGATCCTGATCGGGTACATCTTCCTGCGGCGCAAGCGAGCAAACGAAGCCGCGTCCTGACACGATTGACCACGTGCGAGCCGACCGCGCCCAACTGACTGCGCAGTACAGCTTTCCGCTCGATGGATTCCAGCTGAGGGCATTCGACGCGCTCGATGACGGCCAGTCGGTCCTGGTTGCCGCCCCGACGGGCAGCGGCAAGACGGTGGTGGCCGAGTACGCCATCGAGGCGGCCCGGCTGGCGGGCCGGCGGGCGTTCTACACCGCGCCGATCAAGGCGCTGTCGAACCAGAAGTACCGCGATCTCGTGGCCCGCTACGGAATCGATCATGTCGGGTTGCTCACCGGTGACAACTCGATCAACGGCGACGCGCCGGTGGTGGTGATGACCACCGAGGTGTTGCGCAACATGATCTACGCACAGAGCCCGGCACTGGAACTGCTCGATGTGGTGGTGCTCGACGAGGTGCATTTCCTGCAGGACGCGTACCGCGGGCCGGTGTGGGAGGAGGTGATCGTGCACCTGCCGCAGTCGGTCACGCTGGTGTGCCTGTCGGCCACGGTGAGCAACGCCCAGGAGCTCACCGATTGGATCTCCACGGTGCGTGGGCCGACCTCTGCGATCGTCGAGGAGCGCCGCCCGGTGCGGTTGGAGAACCTGTACTACGTGGGCGACACGACGAACGATCGCCTGCACCTGTTGCCGGTGCTGGTCGGCGGGCGGCCAAATCACGATGCGCTGCGTCTCGATAACGAGGCTGCCCGCGGCGGTGGCCGGCAACGAAAGAACACCCATGGCAGGCGGCGGCTGTACACGCCGTCGCGCCTCGACGTGGTTGACGTGCTCGATCGCCAGCAGATGCTGCCGGCGATCTACTTCATCTTCAGCCGCAACCAATGCGACGTGGCGGCACGTTCGGTGCTTGCCGCCGGCATTCGCCTCACGACCGGCGACGACCGC
>JAYURF010000649.1:0-7402 GCA_043756365.1 Acidimicrobiales bacterium | reverse complement strand
TTCACCTCCGGTCGCGTCTACCTCGATCATCAATCAGGACGCAGCGCCCGTGCGACCCTCGACCTATGCGGAGCAACGTCTCCCGCCCGAGTCGCCGAACTCGGGGCGGTGCGCGCGGCCGTCGCTGTCGTCGGCACTCGCCCGCTTTCGACGGTGGACGAGCTGACAGCTTGGCCGGGTGTCTCGAAGGATGAACTGGAGCGCGCGATCCGATCGGTGATCAGTGGGTTCCGTCTGCTCGGGGTGGTCGCGCCACGCCAGATTGATCGGGACCGGTTGATGGCATTGGGCCGTGCTTCGGGGACCGACATCGTGGTCAAGCTCGCCGGCGACGCCACGGCGGTCGATCGCGAGGCCGCAGCGTTGTCGCAGCTGTCTCGGCGACCGCTGCCCACGATCCGCACGGCGACGTTGATCGGGCACGGCTGCGCGACAGTGCGCGACCAACCCGTCCATCTGGTCGCCAGCGAACATCTGGGTGGTGCCAGGCAGCGACCTGCCTGGCAGGCGCCCCTGGGGCTCCTCGACCGTCACCTCGCCGAGCGCTTGTCGTTCCTACCGCAGCCGTTCGGCACCCCAGTGCATTGGGTTCCCCAGCACGGCGACCTCTCGCCGTGGAACCTGCGCCGAGCCGCGCGTGGGTTGGCCCTGTTCGATTGGGAGGCGTCGGGCTGGTACCCACCCGGCGTCGATCTCGGCTACTTCGGTGCGTGCGTCGCAGCGATGGGCAAGGGGCCGGCGCCGATGGTGCCCGACGAGGCACGGGAACACCTGATCGGCTTCCTGACGGGACGGTCCAGCGGAGGCGGCTCGATCGACGGCGCGGTGGTCCGCATCCTCACCGCCCGGACGGTGTGAGCTCAATGCGCGTGTTGGTGGTGCACAACTTCTACCGGTCGGAGAACGCGTCGGGAGAGAACCTTTCCGTGCGTGACGAAATTGCCGGTTTGCGGTCTCGTGGCTGCGATGTCGAGGTGCTCAGCGCCGACAGCGACGCCATCAGCGACGGCCACATCCCGCTTCCCGAGCTTGCGCTCCGGCCGATCTACTCGAGTCGGAGCGTGTCTCGCACGGGTGACGCGATACGCCGATTCCGGCCCGACGTTGCGCTCGTCGAGAACCTGTTCCCACTTCACTCGCCAGCGGTCATCCGTACGCTCCATCGGGCGGGCATACCGGTCGCGGCCGGCGTGCGGAGCTACCGAATGTGGTGCAGCAAGTCGAGCATGTTCCGTGACGGAGCGGAATGCCGTGAATGCCTCGGTTCAGCGTTCAACTTTCCGGCGATCCGGCACGGCTGCTACCAGCAGCGGTCGCTGGCGACCGTCCCGATGGCCATCGGCCTCGCTGTCCATCGTCCCACGTGGCGAATGGTCGATCGGTTCCTCCCTGTCAGCAATTTCGTGCGCCGGGAACTGATCGGGTTCGGCATCGACCCTCGACGGATCACGGTTCGCGACAACTTCGTGCCGGATCGCCCGCCTGCATCGATGCGCGGCGAGGGGTTCCTCTATGCCGGCCGGCTCACCGACGACAAAGGCATCGTGTTGCTCGCGGACGCGTGGAAGCTCTCCGAGGTGTGGAGGACGACGCGCCTCGTCGTCGCCGGGAGCGGCCCGCTCGAACACCTCGTTCGTGGTGCGCCGCCCCACCTGCGCATCGACGCACTGGGCATGGTTCCGCACGAGAGGATGGCCGACGTGTTCGCGAGCACTGCCGTGGTGGTGATCCCGAGCCTTTGGCACGAGCCGTTCGGGCGCGGGGTTGTTGAGGCCGCCTCGATGGCCCGCCCGGCTCTGGTTACGGATCGTGGTGGCCTTCCGGAACTGGTCGATGACGGCCTGACGGGATGGGTCAGCGCTGCCTCGGTCACCTCGATGTCTGCGGCGCTACGCGCCGCCGCCGATCCGGCCGAACAGGTTCGGCGCGGATCGGCAGCACGGGCGCTTTTCGAGGAGCGATTCACCGAGCAGCGCTCGCTTGACGTGCTGATCGATGCGCTCGAACACCTCGTCAGTCGTCGATGAAGCGAGCCGAGTCCGGCCGGGTCACACGAGGGTGACGAGGACCGAGGCGGTTTTGTTGCTGCGGTTCCCGGCGGCGTCGAAGGCTTGTAGTTGGATGTAGCTGTTGCCGAGTGGCAACCCGGTGACGGTTGCGGTCGTGACGGTTCCGACGGTGGAGACGATTGCGTTGTTGCGCAAGATCTCGTAGCCGGTGACGGCGATGTTGTCGGTGCTTGCGGTCCATGAGACGGCCACGCTGTTGTCGGGTTGGACGACTGCTTGGAGTGCGGTGGGGACGGACGGTTTGGTCGTGTCCGGGCCGACGAGGGTGACGAGGACCGAGGCGGTTTTGTTGCTGCGGTTCCCGGCGGCGTCGAAGGCTTGCACCTGGTAGTAGTTGTTCCCACCCGGCTGGGTGACGAGGATTGCCGTCGCCTCGATGACGGTGTGCACCACCACTCCGTTGCGGATGACTTCATAGCCCGTTACACCGACGTTGTCGGTGCTCGGATTCCACGTGAGCGTCACCTGGTTGCCGACCTGAGTCGTCGAGGCAAGACCGGTTGGGGTGGAAGGTTTGGTGGTGTCGGCACCCGCTACCTTGACGATGGTGGTGGCCGACCGGTTCCCGGCCGCATCGACTGCTCGGACGAAGTAGCGGCTGCCGACAGCAGCATTCGTGTCGACGAAGGAGGAACCGAACACGAGGTTCGACACCACCTGGTCATCACGGAGGACCTCATAGCCGATGAACCCGCCGACGTTGTCGGTGGAGCCGCTCCAGGTCACTTGAGGACCGCCGGCGGCGAAGAGGTCGATGTTGAGGTTGGCCGGCACACTCGGAGGGGTGGTGTCGCGCTGGCAGAACTTGGAGAAGCCCTGCAGGTACTGCGCCACGCCATTCGAGAAGGCTCCCCGGTTGAAGTCGCCGCCGAACCACAGGCAACCGGTCGAGTCGGTGAGCAACGCCCACGTCCCCTCGCTGTATGCGGTTGCCACCTGAGGGACCCAGTCGCGCATGTACTCACCGCTTTGCGCGTCGAATGCACCAATCCAGTTGAGCTGATCGACGCGCGTGTACCCGATGGGGGTCGGCCACTGCACGGCATCGGAGTACGTCCAGGCATTCGCGTGGCTCCCTGCGATCATTTGCCCACCGTTGATCTCCAGCGCTTGGACGTCACCACCCTGGTTCAGGGTGACGTGGCTGCGCAGCAGGCCGAAGTCGCTCGCCCGGTACAGCTGGGTGTTGTGCTCGGAACCGCCGAGCCAGACCTTGTCGCCGAGCGACACCACGGCCTGCTGGTAGCGCCGATCGCCGCTTGCGGCGGTTGGCGCGTACTCCGCGAGACCGGCAACGATCTGACCGTTGCTCTGGTTGACCGTGACCTGACCGACGTGCGACACGCCGTTGACGGTGAAGAAGTCGCCGGCAATGTAGACACGACCCAAGGCGTCGGCATCCACGTCGTAGACCGTGCCGCTGATGTCGGGGCGGAACGCCGTGTCTGCAAGGCCGTCCGTGAGCCGCACGCGGCCCATGCGCGGTACCGCGCGGATGACGCCGTTGGAGGTGATCGAGGTGAAGTTGCCGCCAACGTAGAGCCACGACCCTTCCACGTCGATCGCCCGTGCGTACGGGCGGGCTGAGGTCCCGGTGATTGCCAGCGTGGCCTGCCACGCAGTGTCGACGGCACCCGTTGTCGCGTCGAGAGCGACGAGCCCCGCAGTGTTCGCGGCACCGTTGACGGTGGTGAACTGGCCCGCGACGAACAGACGATCACCGACGACGGCAAGGTCCCACACGGTGCCATTGAAGGTGGGTCGGAACCCTGTTCTCCAGGTGCCCGATGTCCGGTCGAACGCGGCGAGGTATGACTGTGCCTCGAGGCCCGCGCCAGCGCCCTGTTGGACGTTGGCGAACTTTCCTCCGACGAAGATCGTGTTGGTGGGCGTGTGCTCGGCGAAGGTCTGCACCGGAGTATCGAGCGCGGGCTCGCTGTCGCCCACCTTCAACACCCCGACGACACCAGCCGGTAGCACTGCGGGCCGATCCGAAAGGAACGGCGTCAGCGGTTGCGCAGGAAGCCCGGTGTCGGGGATCGGCGTGCCGGCGAAGGAGGTGAACTGTGGCCGAATGAAGACCTGGGTGAAGGGCAGGGGGTTGATGCCGTTGTTGACGCTCGACCACAGGTAGGTCGACGTGGTGTTCGAGCCGCGCACGGTGTTGCCGTAGGCGAACCCCTTCTTGTTGGCGTTGCCCGACGACGGCCACGTGAACCATCGCGAGGTGTCGTTGGCAGACCTGTTTCCGGCTCCCACCTCGCCAGGCATGACCCGCGTCGAGTCCTGGGTGTTGCTGCCCGAGAAGGGGGTCCCATTGATGGCGAACGTGTTCAGCCGGTGCCCGCCGTCGATTGCCCAGCTCCATCGTGTGAGGTCGAGGAACCTCCAGCGCAGTTCCTGCCAGTTCGTCCCGGCGGAGTTCACGGCGCGACGGACTCGCACCCCGTCCGCCAATGAGGTCACGGGTGTGTTGTCGAGCAACTTGTCGATCGTGGTGGCGGGCAGGAACTTGGGAACGAATGCTGCCTCGCCGGCGACGTTGGTGCGTACCTCTGCCGCGGTGCCCTGGCCGTAGGTGTTGAAGGTCCATCCGTCGCGTCCTCGCCCGATCAGGATCCACCCCCCGCCGTCGGTGGTCATGTCGCAATAGAACTGTTCGGCTGCGACGAGCGCCGGAGTTTGCAGCCAGTAGATGCCGTCGGCGGAGCTAGGAAACGCCTGCTTGATCCCCCAGCACGAAGCACCCGCGTTGGGGGGTGCCAGGCCGTCACCGGTGCCTGCGGCGAGAGCGGTCGTTGCGCCAACCGCCAGCCCCGTGACCATGATGCCGGCGAGGAGCCCCAGGGCCGCCAACGCCGCCGTCATACGGCGCACAATTCCACTCCCGATCGCCAGCATCTCCAACCCGTTTCTACGTGGTGAGCAGCGGCGGATCGCCCGCTGCTCACGTCAAGACGACGAGGATACGAGCGCAACGAATCGAAATCTCACGCAGCGTC
Source organism: Acidimicrobiales bacterium (assembly GCA_043756365.1). Classification (GTDB taxonomy): domain Bacteria; phylum Actinomycetota; class Acidimicrobiia; order Acidimicrobiales; family Ilumatobacteraceae; genus VFMC01. The sequence goes on along the minus strand of JAYURF010000649.1, from coordinate 2,331 downwards.
GTCAAGTTCTCGCAACTATTACTCGCTGTGGTGGGGAATTCGCTACTGTTCGTCGACTTTCTTGCCGATACCTAGATTCGGTCGTCGTCGACGGCCTCCCAGTAGCGAGGTATTCATGCCGACAACACGGATGGCGACGGTCGGTCCCGTCGAAGCGTTCTGGCGCTTCAAGATCGGCAACCTGATCGCGTGCGTGCTGGTCGCCGCTCTGGCGGCGATCGCTGCCTACTTGCTCGGCGGCACGTTCAGTGCGACGACCACGTTGTATCTCACCGACCCTCGTGGCGTCCCCGTCTTCCGGGACGGAACGACTGCCCCAACCGATCTCGCCAGCTACGCGGAGCAGCGCGCCAGCTTTGCGCAAAGCGATGCCGTGCTCGTCGACGTCGCCGGTCGACTCGGGTTTGGCCAGACGGTCGCACAACTACGCGATGACGTGCAGACCAGCGTGACGGCGAGCTCGAACGTGAAACTCACGTGCCGCCGCGACGCTGCCGCTCAGGCTGCTGCGTTGTGCGCCGAGGTTGCCGGGGCATACGCGAACTTGAGCCGGTTAGAGGTGGACCGACGGGCGCAGGTGGTGGTCGACGAGTTGGCCGCCGCCCGCCAGCGCTTGCTGGACGAGTTGAACGTCGCCCAGTCCTCCGGTGAGTCGGCGCTCACGTCCGGGGCGATCGAGCAGATCGATGTACAGATCGCCCAAACGCTCACGAAGTCGGCATTGTTCGATTCCGGTGTGGAGTTCGTCGATGCCCCCGAAGTGCATGGCAGCTCCCGTCTCGTGCCGGCGGTTCAGTACGGGCTGGCGGCATTCGCGTTCGCTTTGCTGTTGGCCGGTGCCCTGTCTTGGATGTTGGCCATGCGTCGCCCGGTGGTGACCGACCCGGATCTCGCCGCGCTCGCTCTCGGCGTGCCGCTGCTCGGCCAGATCACCGATTCCGGTCCGGGAGCGAGCTACGAGCTCCTGGCCACCAACCTGGCCAGCATTGCCAGATCGGGCGTCGTCGTCGTGACCGGGACGGTCGGCTCCGTCGAGTACGCCGAGATGTTGGCGAACGTCGCCGAGGCGTGGACACGCGACGGACGTCGCGTGCTCGTGATCGATGGGAACGTGCATCGGCCACGACTGTCGAAGCGATTCGGGATCGATCTCGGATCAGCCGGGATCGCCGCCCTGCTCGGTGGCTCGGTCAGTGACGACGCAGCGATCCGCAAGGTGACACTCACCGAGCGCGGGCCAGTGGTGGACTTCGTCGCGTCGGGTCGGCCCACCAAGCACACGGCGAGCGTCCTGCGGTCGATGACCGCGCGTGAAGTGCTCATCCACCTTCGCGAGATCTACGACGTTGTGCTGATCGATGCCCCGCCACTCATGGATTCCGCAGAGGGCTCTGCGTTGGCGAGCTGTGCCGATGGGGTGGTGATGGTGGTGCCGTCAGGGATGCCGACCAACGAGCTCGGGGCTCTCCACCGGCGCCTCGATGTGTTGCAAGCCCCCGTGCTCGGCGTCATCTACGTGACTGAACCGCGCTGACCGATGCGCACCCTCGGACTGGTCCGTCGTGCGGGCGCATCACGGCCCGCGGCTGCGTTGACCTCGCAAGCCATCGTCGCCGGGTCGAGCCTCCTGCTCCAGGTGGTGGCGTCGCGGCAGGGCAGCGCTGGCCTCGGCCGCTTCAGCTTGCTGCTCGGCGTGTTGGCGACGTTGAACGCGATCGCCAGCGGCTTCATCGGCGACAGTCTCACCGTGCTCGATCGCTTCGACCCAGGCATTCGCCGTGCATTGGTCCAATACCAGTTCGCCGCGGTCGCCATTGCATTCGGCATCGGGACCATGGTCGCGTCCTTGATCGATGGGGTTCATCTCGGAACGGCCCTCTGGTTCGGCGCCGCGTGCTCGCTGTGGGGCTTGGAGGAGACCGGTCGCCGGACGCTGATCGCCCGACGCACGTTCTGGGCGCTCGTGGTGAACGACGTTTCGTACGCAGTCGGTTCGCTCGGCTATCTCGCCATCGTTGCCTCATCTGGACGAGGTATCTCGTTGCAGGACCTGGTCGTCGCGCTCGCCGTCGGGGCAGCACTCGCGATTGCCGTCGCCGTGGTGCAGTTGCCCTCCGTAGAGATCTCGTTGGCAACCCGAGCGGCCGCGGCTCGCCGAAGCGAGGTGGCCGGCTTCGCCGTGTGGCGAGCGGCGCAAGTGGGGTTGCGCCCGGCTGCGCTGGCCATCGTGCGTGCGGTTGTGGTGGCGATGGTTGGCGTTCGGGCACTCGGCGAGCTGGAAGGTGCTCGCCTCGTCGTCGCACCAATGCTCACCGTGGCTGCGGGCGCAGG
>JAYURF010000648.1:0-2677 GCA_043756365.1 Acidimicrobiales bacterium | reverse complement strand
TGCGCTGGGTGTGGGGCCATGCTGCGGTGCGCACGTTGACCATCACGATCGTGGCGTTCAACGTCACCTTCGGGGCTGCGTGGTCGGTGCTGGTGCTGTACAGCGCCGACCGGCTCGGTCTCGGTGAGATCGGGTTCGGCTTACTGACCACGGCGAGCGCCATCGGTGGCCTGCTCGGGTCGTTCGGCTACGTGTGGCTGGAACGCCGCCTGGGTTTGGCCACCATCATGCGTGCCGGGCTCGCCATCGAGACCTGCACGCACCTGGCCCTGGCGATCACCACGAACCCTGCGGTCGCGATGGTGACCTTCTTCGTCTTCGGCGTCCACATCGCCGCATGGGGAACGACCTCGACCAGCATCCGCCAGCGAGCGGTCACGGCCGAGTTCCAGGGGCGGGTGGGAAGCGTGTATCTGCTCGGTGTGCATGGTGGTCTCGTGGTGGGCGCGGCGATCGGTGGGCTGATCGCCGAGGCGTGGGGAGTCACGGGACCGTTCTGGTTCGCATTCGCCGGGTCGGTGGCGATCTTGGCTGCGATCTGGTCGCAGCTCGGCCACATCGCCCACGTCGATGCACCAACCGAGTGACTGGTGCCACCCTGGCAGCTCGGTCTGGCAGAGCGACCACCGATGATGTCGCCTGGGCGGGTGCCGCCCCGGGGCACCCGATGGCGACGCTGTCGGACGACCTCGCCCGCTCGATTCGTTCCGATGAGCGGGCTCGAACGCCAGCGCCAGAAGAGACCAGATTCAGGCGAGTCGGGTTGACGGAGCGGCCACTTGTCGAGAAATCCCCCGCCACGGTGGCTTTCTCGACAAGTCGCTGGGCACCCAGGCTCGCCCAAAGCGGAGCGGGAATGACCACCGACTGGTTGCGCCTTGGGCGACCCTCCGCTTCTCGAGAACGACCCACACGGGTCACATTTCGTGAAACAGTGCGGACAGGGTCGACCATGATGGGAGGGTGAACCTTGGTGACCGATTCCCGCATGTTGACCTGACTGATCACGCGGGTCGGCGGTGGGCCAGCACCGACGTGGTCGGCCGGCCGCTCGTGCTCATCCTCCATCGACACCTGGCTTGACTCCCGTGCCAGGAGCATGTGCTCGCCGTGCGCGATCACCTCGCCGAGTTCGGCGATGCCGAAATCGTCATCGTTTCGTTTGCACCCCCGGCAATGCTCGCTGCGCAACGCAAGCACCTGCAGGTTCCGTTCACGTTCCTATCCGATCCCGACCGCGAGCTGTATCGCCTGGTCGGTGCGGAACGGGGTCGGCTCCGAGACGTGTGGTCGCTCGGCACGTTGCGCACGTATGCCCGCTTGCTGAGGTCGGGCCGGCGTTTGCAGCGCCTCGCGGGTGACACCCGCCAACTCGGTGCCGATGTCGTCGTCGGGCGTGACGGCAGGGTCCGCTATCTGTGCCTGCCCACGTCTCCCGATGAGCGGCCTCCCGTCACTGCGCTGATCGCCGCGCTCGGCTGAATCCGGGATGCCCCTCCGGTTGTCGACGCACCCACGGTGGCACCACTAGCTTCAATGCCTATGTCAGTGGCACCGGTCTCGTCGACCTGGGCGACGTCGGGCGGTGCGTGGTTGACCGGTTGGGCTGACGGTCCGCCGCTCGCCGCGCCGGCGGGTGTGGCCACGATCGTCGGCCGCGCACATCAGCGCCTGATCGAGAGTTCCCTGCCGTCCGGTGGCACGGCGTCGGGTGGCACCGCGCTCGGTGGACTCGATGCGATGGCGTTGCTCGGTGAGCGCGCAGCGTTGGGCGGGTTGTCGCGGCGTGGTGCGCTCAGCTGCGGTGGCGCGACGGTGCTGTTCCCGGCCGCCGACGGATGGATCGCTGTCGCGTTGGCTCGACCGGACGACCTCGCGCTGCTCCCGGCATGGCTGTGTACCGAGATGAACGTGCGGGCTGTCGAGCCGGGATCTCCCGACATTGCCGCACTCGGCACCGAGGTGTCGCGACGTTCGGTCGAGGAGCTTGTCGGGCGGGCAACGCTCGTGGGCCTTGCCGTTGGTGCGCTCGCCGCCGACGGGAGCGGCGAGGTGTCACCGAGCGACCCGGTTTGCGTGGGGTATCACCGCAGCGGCACCCCGATCGGACACCGACCACTGGTCGTCGATCTGTCATCGTTGTGGGCGGGTCCGCTGTGTTCAGACCTGTTGATCGGCCTGGGATGTGACGTCATCAAGGTCGAGTCCAGCGGGCGACCTGACGGTCTTCGCGCTGATGGTTCGGGCCTGTTCGATCTGCTCAACGCCGGGAAACGCAGTGTTGCGCTCGACTTGGCGACGGTTGCGGGGCAACGCCTGCTGCATCGTTTGGTGGAGGCCGCCGACGTGGTGATCGAGGGGTCGAGGCCGCGGGCGCTCGAGCAGATGGGCATCGATGCTCGGCAGGTGCTTGCCGGTCGGCGGGCGAAGGTGTGGCTGTCGATCACCGGATTCGGCCGTGTCGGAGACGCGGCGCAACGCCCCGGGTTTGGCGACGTTGCCGCAGTGGCGGGCGCGTTGGTGGCATGGAGCGACGACAACGAGCCGTGCTTCCTCGGCGACGCGATCGCCGATCCGCTGACCGGTGTGGTGGCCGCCGCCGCAGTGGTCGACGCGCTCGATGCTGGCGGGAGCTGGCTACTCGATGTGGCGATGGCCAGGGTGGCGGCGTGCGCGG
>JAYURF010000647.1:0-2684 GCA_043756365.1 Acidimicrobiales bacterium | reverse complement strand
GCAACTGGAGCCTCAGCCAGTTCATGCACGGCGAGCAGGGCGCACTGCTGTGCACCGCCAAGATCGTCGAAACCGTGCCGTGGTACGACGCCAAGCTGTACGCCAGCACGCAGGTGGTCGACGAAGCCCGCCACGTGGAGGTGTTCGCCCGCTATCTCGACGAGAAGCTCGGTGGCGGGTTCCAGGTCAACGCTCACCTGCGGATGCTGCTCGACGACATCATCAACGACAGCCGTTGGGACATGACCTACCTCGGGATGCAGGTGATGGTGGAAGGACTCGCGCTCGCCGCATTCGGCTTCTTGCACCAGACCACGCAGGAGCCGTTGCTGAAGCAGTTGTTGCGCTACGTGATGAGCGACGAGGCCCGCCATGTTGCGTTCGGTGTGCTCAGCCTGAAAGAGGTTTACGACGGAATGAGCGACACCGAGATGAAGGATCGCCAGGAGTTCGCCTTCGAGGCCGCAGTGCGGATGCGCGACCGGTTCATGAGCCAGGAGGTGTGGGAGCGGATGGGCGTCAACGTCAAGCAGATCGCCCCAATGGTGCTGGCCGACCCCACCCGTGGGATGTTCCAGTCGATGCTGTTCAGCAAGATCGTGCCCAACTGCAAGAAGCTCGGCCTGCTCGACCGCAACGACAAGTGGTTGCGCCACCGGTTCGAGGAGATGGGTGTCATCCAGTTCGAGGACTGGGCCGACACCGGCGAGGAGTACGCCGCATTCGGTCTCGACAACGAGGCAATGCCGGCCCCGCAAGGTGCCGCAGCCGCCGATTGATCGCGCCGCCGGCCGGGGCTGCTCGCGCGGCTTGACAATACAAGTAACATACAACTGCATGGCCGTCGAATGGAACCCCGAGCAGTACCGTCGATTCGCCGCTGAGCGGGCACAGCCGTTCCATGATCTGCTCGGGTTGATCGAACCCGGCTCGCTGCGTCGTGGTGTCGATCTGGGCTGCGGCCCAGGAGAGCTCACGGCGCTCGCCGCACGTCAACTGGGTGTCGAGGTGATGACGGGGATCGACAACTCGCCGGCGATGCTCGCCGCAGCCGCAGCGCACGAAGGCGACGGACTCTCATTCAAGTCCGGCGACATCGCCGAGTGGACCGGCAACGCCGACCACGACTTGGTGCTCGCCGCAGCGAGTCTGCAATGGGTGCCCGACCATTTCGAGATCCTGCAAAGGTGGACCGCAGCGTTGGCCGGTGGCGGTCAGTTGGCGGTGCAGGTCCCCGCCAATGCCTGCATGCCCGCGCACACCGTGGCCGACGAGGTGGCCCACCGCGAGCGGTTCCTGAGTGAGTTCGGTCCCTCGGGACCACCGGCGGATCCGGTTGCCGACAACGTGCTCGAACCCGAGCAGTACGCGCAGCTGCTGTACGACCTCGGCTTCGCGCGACAGCACGTGCGGCTCGTCGTGTACCCGCATCTGCTGGCGTCGAGCCGTGCGGTGGTGCAGTGGGTCAAGGGCACCACGCTCACCCGCTTCGAGCGGCGCCTCGAGCCCGACGTCTACGCCGAGTTCCTCAGCGAGTACGAGCAGGCCTTGATCAGCGTGATCGGCGAGCATGAGCCGTACTTCTTCCCGTTCCGGCGGATCCTGTTGTGGGGCCGCCGCGGCTGACAGCGCGCCGGCCTTACGGCGCTCGGTACCACGAGAGCTGTCGTCGCGACCAAGGGTCCGGTTGGTCCCCAGGTCGAATCGCAAGCTCAGAGCGCGAGCAGGGGTTCAGGGGTCCAGTGGGGCCACCGGGACGGGTAATCGGTGACCCCGTAGCGGTAGGAGGCGACTTCGGTCGGTCCGTGGTCGGTGGAGTTGTCGTAGAACACAACGCGGTAGCAGTGCTGCACGGCTGCGGCGACGTTGGGCCACAGCCGCTCGTAGCGGGACGTCAGCTTCTCGGCTGGGACGTCGTGGCCGCCGGCGGCGACCCGGGCGACGACGCGCGGCCCGGACAGTGCCAGCGGGATCATGACGACGTGGACGACGACGTCGTACCCGGAATCAGCTGCAGTTGTGACGAGGTCGATCTTCGACTCGTGGGAGAACACCGTCTCGGAGCAGAAGTCGAGGCGCGCATCAAGCAGTGCCGCTCGTGCTGCGGCGGCGATCCTCGCTGCCTCGTAGGCATGCTCGAGTTCGTGCCCGGGGAAACGGTCTCGGGCGATCCGATCGGCGTTGACGAAGGGCAGGCCGGGACGACCCGGAGCGATGACGCGTTCGTAGAGCGTGGTCTTGCCGGCCCCGTTGGGTCCGACGATCAGATCGAGGCGGCTCACAGGCGGCGGCGGCTACCGCCCGGCGAAATCTCGATGAGGTTGCCGTCGTCGTCGATCGACACTGTGGTGTGCCCAGCGGTCCGCGCGTCCGGCCCGAACCGCTGCGTGGCGACCCGTTCCGCGATGCGGGCGTCGATCACGGCGTGGGTAGTGGTCCGCTCTTCCGGTTTGAGCGTAGAGAACTGGGCGTCGCCGGCGGCGGCGGCCAGGACCCGGCGATTGGCGACCGACCCTGACCGCTCGACGAGCATGCCGATACGGACCCAGTAGTTGATCTGCTCGGTCACCGTCCGGCTCTCGGTCGGAGCGACTGACGCGGCGGCCGCAGCGACGTCAGCGGCGACCCGTGTGGGTGTGGACGTACCCTTCGCCATCGGTGACTCCTGTCTCGATCTGCTACAA
>JAYURF010000646.1:0-7449 GCA_043756365.1 Acidimicrobiales bacterium | reverse complement strand
CGCCATGACCGCAATGGTGCCGTGGTCGACATGACGGTCGATGGTGAACCGGTCGATGTGTTGGCTGCGCACGACCACGCCCGCCTGCGCCCCCCGGTGATCCACGACGGTGCCCTGCACCTGCTTGGCGGCCGGTTCACGCTGGCCATCCAACCGCGCTTCACGCTGCCGGCCGACGCCGGCCGGGCCGGTTCGCTGACAGCACCGATGCCCGGATCGGTGCTGCACGTCCTCGTGAATATAGGTGACACCGTCGAAGCCGGCCAAGCGATGGTCACGATCGAAGCAATGAAGATGGAACACCAGATCGTCGCGCCAACCACCGGACGGGTCGCCGAGATCTTCGTACAACTCGGCCAACAACTCGACACCGGCCAACCCCTCGTCCGCATCAGCACCGAGGCCTGACATTGAGGCATAGTCGGCCAATCGACGATCAGCATACGAAGATGACCGATGCTCGGGGCCAGCCTATTCAGGTTCCAACTGGCGGTGGAGTCCGCCGCCCGGGCAACACATGGCAGTCCAATGTGGTCCTGGCCTTGCGGTCGTGTACGGTCGACGCAATGTCGTTGATCACGTGGTGCAGGCGGGCAGTCTTTGATGAGCGATCGTTTGTATTGGTGCTGGTGGCAGCATTGATCTTGGCGGTGGTGTTCGTTCCGACGGGTTTCGTTTCGGCGGATTCGGCTGGGGCGGTGGTTGGTGCTCCGCGGGAGAACATGAGCGCGATCGCGGCCGGTAGGGGACACACGTGTGCGATCGTGACCGCTGGTCAGGTTGTGTGTTGGGGTGACGACACGTTTGGTCAGTTGGGTAACGGCGCTAATACTGGTTTGGTTGACGGGCCTGGAGTGCCGATCGTGTTGTTCCCCGGGCGGTGACGATCAGTCTTGGTTCATCGGGGTGGTCTTCTACCTTGACACGGAGGCGGCGGACATGGGCATCGACGAGGCGGCTGTCGCCGAGGTACTCGTAGCCCTACACCCGCTCGAGGAGCTGATCGCGCGACAGCACCATCCCGGTGTGGTCGGCGAACTCACACAGCAAGCGGAACTCGGTCTTGGTCAGGTTCAACTCCACCCCGGCCTTCAGCGCGATGCCCTGGGCGCGGCGCACTTCGACGTCGCCGAATCGGCTAGCAGGCGCGACGGCTGTGTGCTCGTGCAACTGCACCCGACGCAACGCGGCACTTTGCTGACCTCGATGGCGATGCGCTGGCGGGAGTGCTATCGCGCATCCTGGAGGTGCTGGCGGATCCTGCGTAACTCGTTGTCGGAGGAGCGGAGGAGTTCGGCTGCGCTTGCAAACTGGCCCACGATGATATAAGCTTTGATTAATGTCATGGGAGGTGGAGATCACTGATCAGTTCGAACGATGGTGGGACACATTGACCGTGGAACAACAGGATGTGGTTGAAGCGCGCGTGCAGCAACTCGCCCAGCTCGGGCCGAACCTAGGTCGCCCGGCCGTCGACCGGCTCTTCCCGGTCGCGGCATCACAACATGAAGGAACTTCGTGCCGATCGCAAAGGCTGCGTCCGAATCCTGTTCGCGTTCGATCCGCGTCGCACCGCCATCTTGCTGATTGGTGGCGACAAAGCCGATCCTTCCGGACCCCAATGGAACGCTTGGTACGAGACCTTTATCGCTCTGGCCGACGACTTGTACGACGAACACCTTCGAGAAATTGAGTCGGACCCGTGAACCCGGCAACAGAAAGGTACGAACCAATGGCTAAGAAATTCGCTGAACTTGTCGAGCGTCGACAAGCTGACGCTGCACGTGTTGCAAGAGTGGCTGAGCTGCGCGGAGAGTTCGACAGTGAACAACTTCTCTGGACGCTGAACGAGCTCCGCGAACAACTCGGCGTTACGCAAGACCAACTAGCCGAACGGCTCGGCGTTACACAGTCGGCAATCTCGCAAGCGCTTAATCGGCCCACACCGGCCAGCACCATCGAGACGCTCTCCCGGCTCGTTGCGGCCCTTGGCGGCGAGCTCTCTCTGCATGTCGACATCGATGATCGTCACCTCATTCTCGCGATCTGAACGGATGAGTTCTTCGGTGCGGCGACGAAGCGAATGGTCGCTGCCGATCGTGCGGCGACCAGCGGCTTCGTCGAAGGCCTGTGGGTGACCGGTTGCCGCGCTTGACCGCGCCCCACTCATTCATTGCCACCAACACGGTCGACGATCTGCTGCCGGGTTTGCCATCGAGCGCTCCCAAAATAGTGGGATGCTCATGTGTCTCCTCTAAATGCCAAATCCACCCAATTAGCCGAGAAGGCGATACCCGATTCCGCGGGCGGTGACGATCAGTTTGGGTTCATCGGGGTGGTCTTCAACCTTGACCCGGAGGCGGCGGACATGGGCGTCGACGAGACGGCTGTCGCCGAGGTACTCATAACCCCACACCCGCTCCAACAACTGATCGCGCGACAGCACCATCCCGGCGTGGTCGGCGAACTCGCACAGCAGGCGGAACTCGGTCTTGGTCAGGTTCAGCTCCACACCGGCCTTCAGCGCGATGCCCTGGGCGCGGCGTACTTCGACGTCACCGAATCGGCTGGCGGGCGCGATCGCCGTGTGCTCGTGCAACTGCACCCTGCGCAACGCGGCGCGGATGCGCGCGGCCAGCTCTTTCGGCACGACCGGTTTGGTGACGTAGTCGTCGGCGCCCGCTTCCAATCCGGCGACCAGGTCGTAGGTATCGGTCTGGGCTGTCACGATGATGATCGGCACGATGCTGCTGGCCCGCAACGTGCGGCACACCTCGAATCCGCCGATGTCGGGCAACCGCAAGTCGAGCAGCACCAGGTCAGGCTCGTCTTTGGCAAACGCAGCCAGGCCCGATCGTCCATCGGCAGCCTCACAGACCTCGTAGCCCTCATCCTCGAGCGCCATCGACAGGGCGAGCCGGATCGAATCGTCATCTTCGATGAACAGCAACTTGGTCATGGGCGAATCCTGTCGGAGCGTCGGGTCGGATCGTCGGGTCGGGGCATCGGAACGGAGCATCGGAACGGCACAACGATGGCACGAAACCGGTTGGCAGAACATCTGTTACACAAATCGCGCAATGAGCGAGCGAGGATGTCACAAACGGGGTTCACACTGGCCATTGTTCACGCTGCATCGGTGGAGTACCAACCTCCCCCTGGTGCTCCACCGGCAGCGAGGACCAGTGGGCCAAAGTTGAATCTCAGGAGATCGATTCCGATGGTGACCCCAATCCTCATCTCGTCCACCGACGAACCACGCAAGCTCGTCGTTGTGACCGTGGAAGGGCCGCTCGCCGATCCTGAACACGTCAAGGCGATCCGCACCGTGCTCCCAGCGGTGCCTGATGGGCACAGCCTGATCGTCGATTTGACCGAAACCAGCGAGTTCAGCCCCGGCTCGATCGAGGCCCTGCGCTCGATCGCCGCCGACGCCACCGTCCTCGGCCAAACCATGATCGTGGTGTGTGGCAATCTCGACCGGCGCACCGAGTTGGTCCTTTCCGACCTCGACACCCTTGTTCCCGTCGTGCCCGCCCTCGAAGACGCCCTGCCGCTGGCGCGGTCCGCCGCCTGAAATCGGCGGCTCGGGCCCACGACCAGGCCGCAATCGGCCACACTGGGGACATGGCCGATGGTGCGCAGCGAACTCGACGCACGTTGCGGTTGCGCACCAGGGTCACGTTGTTCTTCAGTCTCACGTCGCTCACAGCCAGCCTGGCCCTCGGGGTGGTCACCTACGCCGTGGCCCGCAACTACCTGCTCGACCAGCGCACATCCAGCGCCCAGAACCAGGCCTTCAGCAACGCCCGCACCGTCCGCGACGAGATGCGCGCTCCCGAGGGCGACGTGACAGACCTCGTCGGGCGCTTGCGAACCGAGGGGGACGGGTTCGCGATACTGATGACCCCCAACGAGGAGCCGCTGTACACCGACATCCAGACCCAGCAGGTTGATCTGCCCACCGAACTGCTCACAAACGTCCTCAAGGGCATCAACGGAATTCAACGCCTCGACGTCGGCGGCGACCCATACCTCGTAGTTGGCATCCACCTCGCAGAGTTCGATGCCGATTACTTCGAAGCCTTCCCACTCGACAACACCGAACGGACCCTGCAGGCCATCGCCACCGCACTCAGCTTCGGCGCCGCGGTCACTGCGCTGCTGGCCGGCGGGCTCGGCTGGTGGACGAACCGGCGATTGCTGCGACCGCTGACACGCGTTGCCGAAGCAGCTGGCGACATCGCCACGGGTGGCCTCGATACTCGCATGCCCGCCGAAACCGACCCCGACCTCGACCGACTGGCCAAATCGTTCAATGAGATGGCCGATGCGGTGCAAACCCGACTGGAACGTGAAGCCCGCTTCGCGTCCGACGTCAGCCACGAGCTGCGCTCCCCGATCACCGCCCTCGCCGCCGCCGTGGAGGTGCTCGATGCGCGCCGCGCCGACCTGCCGGAGCGAACCCAGCAAGCACTCGACGTCGTCGTCACCCAGGTGCGCCGCTTCGACCAGATGGTGATGGACCTGCTCGAGTTGTCGCGCATCGACGCCGGTTCGACCGAGCTGCACCGCGAAGACGTCCAGATCGGCGACCTGATCAGCCGGATCGCTCATCGGTACGGGTTTGCCGAGGTGCCGATCGATGTCAACCCCAAGCTGGCTGCGACCATCCGCATCGACAAACTCCGCTTCGAGCGGGTACTGGCCAACCTGCTCGACAACGCCAGCCAGCACGGCGGCGGCCCAACCAAGGTCACCGTCGAGCCACGGGGCAGAAGCAGCATCGTGCTTTCCGTCGAAGACGCAGGACCCGGAGTCGCCCGCGGCGAACGGGCGCGCATCTTCGAACGCTTCGCGCGGGGAAGCGCGGCGCGGCACAAGATCGGCACCGGGCTCGGGCTGTCGCTCGTGGCCGAACACGCCCAGGCACACGGCGGAGACGCCTGGGTCGAGGACCGACCGGGTGGCGGCGCCCGGTTCGTCGTCACCTTCGGTGAGGTGGCCTGATGCGGCGGCTCGTCGTGCTCACCATCGTGATGATCACCGGCGCGGTCGCGTGCGGGCTCCCGCGCAACGGCGAGTTCGAAGTGATCAGCCCCGAACAGGACGAATCCGGGCTGTCGGACATCCCGACGACGAGTACCACGGCCATGCCGACAACCACGACAGCACCCCAGCCGACCACCACGATCGACGGTACGACCACCACCTCCGTCGCGCAGACCACGACCACCATCGCCACCGAGCTCGTCGACATCTTCTTCCCCTCGGGCCGAGGGCTGGCCAGCATTCCAAGGACGATGCCGGCCAACCCATCGCTCACCCAGGTGATGGGGGCGATCCTCGAGGGCCCGCCCGCAGGAGAACTGGGAATCACCCTTCGTCGGGTGCTACCGGATGGTCTGAAGGAACGAGATATCCCGGTGGCCAACGCAGCGGGTGTGGCCACCGTCGATCTGCCCGAAGGGATCTTCGATTCGCTCGATGCGATCGACCAACGGCTTCTGTTCGGCCAGATCGTGGTGACCCTCACCAACTGCTGCGCCGGCATCGGCCAAGTGGTGTTCACCCTCGACGGACAACCGACGCGGGTGTACCGCGGCAACGGCGAGACGACCGAGCCCGGCGAGGCGGTGTCGAGTGACGACTACACCAACCTGCTGACAGGTGCCACCGGCACCCCAGCCACCACCGTGCCACCGACCACCGTGGCATCGACCACTGTGCCGCCGACCACTTCGGCACCGACGACCGTGCCACTGATCGCGATCCGTGCCACGACCACGACGAGCACGACGACGGCGCCCACGAGCCCTCCCCCGTCGAGCACCTGAGCCGGACCTCTCCGCCACGGAGATAGCGTCGTTTCCCTGATGCGTAGCGGATTTGTCACCCTGATCGGCCGGCCCAACGTCGGTAAGTCCACCCTCGTGAACGCGTTGTGCGGCGAGAAGGTCAGCATCGTCAGCAACAAGCCGCAAACCACGCGCACCAGGGTCCGCGGCGTACTCACCCGGCCCGAGGTACAACTCGTGTTCGTCGATACCCCGGGGCTGCACAAGCCGGTCACCGCGCTCGGCGAACGGGTCAACGCCACCGCGATCGATGCTGTCAACGGCGTCGATGCGATCTGCCTGGTGATCGACGGGACCAAACCGTTCGGCTCGGGTGACAAGTGGGTCGCCGGCCGGTTCGACGTCACCAAGGGCATCGTGGTGGTCAACAAGATCGACAAGATCAGCCGCGATCAGCTCGCCGTGCAGCTCACCGCAGCGTCCGTCCTCGACGCGACGGAGTACTTCCCGGTGTCGGCCAAGACCGGTGCCGGCCTCGGCCCACTCGTCGAACACCTAGCGAAGCTGATGCCGGACGGACCAATGTTCTTCCCCGACGACGTGGTCCGCGAGCTTCCCGACGAGCAGTGGGTTGCCGAGCTGGTCCGCGAGCAGTTGCTCGCAGTCACCCGCGACGAGCTGCCCTACAGCATCGCCACCCGAGTCACGGAATGGGAGTGGCCGCGGGTGCGTTGCGAAATCATCGTCGAACGCGACAGCCAGAAGGGGATGGTCATCGGCAAGCACGGTGCGGTCCTCAAAGAGGTGGGTACACGCGTCCGGGCGCAGCTTCCCGAGGGCATGTACATCGAACTGTTCGTCAAGGTCGACAAGGACTGGCAGCAACGCCCCGACCGGGTCCAACGACTCGGCTACTGAACCGGCGGGGCCAGCACGCGATCAAACCGGCACGCGATTAGACCTTGCTGTCGCGGCCTTCCCAGAACGGGGCGCGCAGCTCGCGTTTGAGAACCTTGCCGCTGCCCGTCTTGGGGAGCTCATCGGTCCAGGTGACCGAGCGGGGCACCTTGTAGCTGGCGAGGTGCTCGCGAGCGAACGCCATCACGTCGTCAGCTGTCATCGAGCCACCCTCGCGCACCACCACAACGGCGTGCACGCTCTCGCCCCACTCCTCGCTCGGCACGCCGAACACGGCCACCTCCAACACGTCGGCGTGGTTTTCGAGCGCGGCCTCGATCTCGGCCGGGTAGATGTTCATCCCACCGGAGATGATCATGTCCTTCTTGCGGTCGCAGATGTAGATGTAGCCCTCGTCATCGCGGTAGGCGATGTCGCCGACGGTCTGGTACCCGTGCCTGCTGTCCTGCAGGAACTTGTCGTGCTGCTTGTAGTAGTCGGCGAACACGCTCGGGCTCTTCACGAACAACTCCCCCGGATGCTCCGGCCCGGTACCCGTGACCTCGTTGCCATCGTCGTCGAACAACTTGATCTCGACCATCGGTGCAGGCTTGCCGCACGAGCCGGGCTTGCGCAGCTGATCGGCCGGCAACAGGATGCAGTTCACCCCGAGCTCGGTGGAGCCGTACACCTCGTACAGTGAATCGCCAGGGAAATACGCGAGGTACATCTGCTTCAGGGCGAAGCTCCACGG
>JAYURF010000645.1:0-2685 GCA_043756365.1 Acidimicrobiales bacterium | reverse complement strand
AGCGGTGCACCCTCAGGCGCGCCAAGTATCGAGTTGGCGAGAGCCTGCGGATCGCGTACGACGTTGCCGTCGATGGCGAGGATGTCGTGATGTCGGCGCGCACGTTCGCCGACCCCGTCGCGGCGTTCGCAGCCGCGGTGACGAAAGCGGTGCCCGTCGCTGGGGGCGCCGGGATCGCGTGTGACCCGGACACGGCCACGGTGTGGTGGACGGTGCCCAACGATCGCAAGCTGCGGAACATGGCGGCGTTGCTTGATCCACCCGATCGTGTCCGTCGCGCGAGCGGCGTCAGCTGGGACCGGTCGTCACTCGTCGAGTACGCCCCGGAACGGTCGGCAACCGCTCGCGTGTTCGATCATCATGGTCATCTCGTCGCGTACGCCAAGGCGTACGCCGATCGGGACGCAGCCGCCACGGCCAGGCAGTACAACAGCGTCGCCGCTGAACTCGCCAGCGTCGGGATCGGCACGCCTCGTGCGCTCGGCTGCGCGCCCGACGACCGGATCGTGGTGCTCGAACCGATGGCCGGCGTTGCGTGGACCGAACTTGATGGCAGTGGCCGGCTCGACGCGATGCGCCGGTTGGGGACGGCGATCGGGCATGTTCATGGCCTTGACGTCACCCTTTCGGGTGCCCCATTCGGCCGGTACCGGCTCGACCGTGTGGCCAACAGCGCCGACATCGTCGCCATCGCCCGGCCCGACGTAGGCCCCTCGATCCGCGAGCTCCGCGACCGGCTGATCGTCGGCCCGCGGGTCGTCTCGCAAGCGGTCTGCCTGCACGGGGATCTTCACGCCGGCAACATGCTGTTCGCAGGAGAGGCGGTGCATTTGATTGACTTCGACCAAGGGGGACCCGGGTCGGCTGCTGCCGATCTGGGCAGCATGATCGCTTCGCTGCTGATCCGCGGCCTCACCGACCCGGGCAGGGTTGCCGATCCGATTGCTGCCGATGAGATGGCGGCGGCAGTGCTGGACGGGTACGCGGCGGTGCGTATGCCCCCATCGTCTGACGAGCTGCGCTGGCATGTGGCTGCTGCGCTGATTGTCGAGCGGGCGATCCGAGCCGTGAATCGGGTGCACCTGCCGACCCTTGCTGTTCTCGGCGAGCTCATCGATCTTGCTGCAGCGACCCTTGATCGAACGGTGGCATTCGGTGACTGATGCGCCGATGCTGTTGTTCTACTGCCAACATGCGGTTGGTCTCGGCCATCTCGTGCGTTCGCTGGCGGTGGCCGAGGCGCTGACCGAGCGGTTCGACGTCGTGTTCCTCAATGGGGGCCGGTTCCCCAAAAACACGACCATCCCACCCGGTGTGCGCGTGGTCAACCTGCCGCCGCTCGGCCACGACGCGACGTTCAACCTGATCAGTCACGACCCATTGTGGACGGTGGATGCAGCCGTGCGTGAACGACCACGAATCATCCTCGACGAACTGTTCAAGGCAAAGTTCGCGGTCGTGCTGGTCGAGTTGTATCCGTTCGGGCGAAAGAAGTTCGAGTTCGAGTTGACGCCTCTGCTCGACGCCCTCCAGTCGATCGGCCCGGACCGGCCGCTGGTGGTGTCGAGCGTGCGCGACATCCTGGTCGGCCAACGGCCCGACCAACGCGACCACGACGAGCGAGCAAGCCGCCTCGTCAATCGATACTTCGACGCTGTGCTGGTGCATTCTGATCCGCAGTTCGCTCGGCTGGAGGAGACCTTCCGCCCGGCGACGCCGATGTCGGCTCCGATCCACTACACCGGTTTCGTGACCAATCGCGGCGTTCCGGTGGTGGCCGACGACATCGAACACACACGACGCGTGCTCGTCTCGGCGGGCGGAGGGATGGTTGGCGGCCCGTTGTTCCAGGCTGCGGCCGAGGCGCATCAGCGGTGGTACGCCGAGCTCGGGCTCACGACGATGGTGGTGGCAGGACCGTTCGCGCCGGAACCCGTGTGGCAGCGATTGCAGGAACACGCCGCGGCGATCGAAGGCTTCGAGGTGGTGAGGTTCGTGCCCGACCTCCTCCGCGAGATGGGCCGGTCGGCCGTCACCGTGAGTCAGTGCGGCTACAACACGGCGATGGACATCCTGCGCGCTGGAGTCCCATCGGTGGTTGTGCCGTATGGCGAAGGCGGCGAGGATGAGCAACGGCGACGGGCCCAACGTCTCGACTGTCTCGGCGTGCTGCGCTGCGTGGATCCCACGGTGTCTGATACGGGGGTGCTCGATCCATCGGTGCTTGCTGCGGCGGTGATCGCCGCAGCAAACACCACCCCCGCACCTGTGACTCTCGATCTCGGGGGCAGTGCCGCATCGGCCCGAATCGTTGCCGAGTTGTCCGATCGGCATGTGGCCGCGCTGACCCGAGAAGGTGTCCCCGCGTGAGCTGCTGGCTGGATCCCGTCCGATCGGCGCTGGACAACTCGCCGGTGCCCGTACCGTTCCTATTCCGTGACGACGACGTCGGCTGGAACGATGAAGCACTGTGGCGATTGCTCGACCGGAGTGACGCTCGCGAGGTGCACATCGACCTGGCGGTGATCCCAGACGATCTCGACGATCGCCTCGCGGCCCGGTTGTGTTCCAGGGCCGCGGGAGGGCTGGTGCACCTTCACCAGCACGGCTTCCGCCATCACAACCATGAGATCGTGGGACGAAAGTGTGAGTTCGGGGCGAGCCGCACGTATGCCGCCCAGCGCG
>JAYURF010000644.1:0-7460 GCA_043756365.1 Acidimicrobiales bacterium | reverse complement strand
CCCATGCCCAGCACGGCGACTACCTCGATGCGGTCGACCGCGACGAGTGGAACCCGGCCGACTACGCCTACCACCTCTCCCGCCGGGTCCGCGGCCTGCCGCTGTGGTTCTCGCTGGCCACCTACGGCACCGACGCTTACGCAGAAGCGATGAACGCCACCCTCGACACCGCCAACGCGTTCGCCGCAGCCGTCAGCGATCATCCGGATTTCGAGCTCCTCCTCGATCCCGAATTGTCGATCGTGCTCTTCCGCCGGAACGGTTGGACGCCGGAGCAGTACCGCCACTGGAGCGCCACCCGCGCCCACGAAGGGGTGGCACTGGTGGTCCCCACCCGCTGGCGCGGCGAGGTGTGCTACCGGGTCTGCGTGGTCAACCCCCGGACCACCGTCGACGCCCTCCGCTCCCTCCTCACCGACATGGCCGCCTACTAAAAGATCTGGGCAGGATTCCTCTCGGATACCGGGAGGAATCCTGCCCAGATCTTTTGGTGAGGGTGGTGGGCGCGGGGGTTTCCACTATGGCGGTAGGGGAAATACACTGGTGTGCGTGAGTGACCAGCAAACCGCCGTACCCGAGCTGTTCCGAGTCGACGACCTCCACGCCCGCCCGGCCGAGACCGACACCCCCACCCCCGAGATCCTCCGTGGCGTGTCGCTCGCCGTTCAAGCCGGCGAGGTGCATGCGATCATGGGCCCCAACGGTTCCGGCAAGAGCACCCTTGCCAGCACGCTGATGGCCTCGCCGGAGTACGAGGTCACGGCCGGCACCATCACGTTCCTCGGCGACGACATCACGGAATGGCCGACCGACGTGCGTGCCAAGGCCGGCATGTTCCTGGCATTCCAGTACCCGCAAGAGATCCCCGGCGTCTCGGTCATCCAGTTCCTCCGCCAGGCGCTATCGGCCCGCAAAGGCATCGACCTGTCGGTGCTCGAACTGCGCCTCGCGTCGATGGACTGGATGAAGCGGCTCGGCATGGACAGCACGTTCGTCGACCGGTACCTGAACGAGGGCTTCAGCGGCGGCGAAAAGAAACGCAACGAGATCATGCAACTCGCCATCTTGGAACCCGAGCTGGCCATTCTCGACGAGACCGACTCCGGGCTCGACATCGATGCGCTGCGCATCGTCGCCAAAGGCATCCGTGAGGTCCGCACCGACCGGCCCAGCCTCGGCGTCCTGCTGATCACCCACTACCAACGGCTGCTCGACGAATTGCATCCCGACCACATCCACATCCTCGTCGACGGCAGAATCGTCGCCAGCGGCGGAATGGAGCTGGCCGAGATCCTCGAACGAGACGGCTACGAGGCGTTCCGGAGCTGACGATGAGCATCGACGTTGCTGCCATTCGGGCCCAGTTCCCGATCCTCGCGCGCGAGATCGACGGGCAGCCATTGGTGTACCTCGACTCGGCCAACACCTCACAGAAGCCGCGCCAGGTGATCGACGCGATGACTCGCTTCACCGAGTGCTCGTACGCCCCGATCAACCGCAGCGCCTACCGCCTCGCCGCCGAAGCGACCGACGCGTTCGAGGGTGCCCGCACTGCGGTGCAGCGCTTCATCAATGCCCCCAAACCGCACGAGGTGCTGTTCACCAAGAACGCCAGCGAAGCGCTCAACCTGGTTGCCCACTCGTGGGGCCGAGCCAACCTGCAGCGCGGCGACGTGGTGGTACTCACCCACATGGAGCACCATGCCAACATCGTGCCGTGGCACATGCTCGTCGCCGAGCGCGGCATCGAGCTGCGCTGGGTACCGCTCACCACCGACGGCCAACTCGATCTCACCGACCTAGCGACGCTGCTCGACGGAGCCAAGGCGTTCAGCTTCACGGCGATGAGCAACGTGCTCGGCACCATCACCCCGGTCGCCGAACTGTGCCGCGCCGCCCACGCCGCCGGCGCAGTCGCAATCGTCGATGGCTGCCAGTACGTGCCCCACAACGTCACCGACGTGCAGGCCTGGGACGCCGACTTCATGGCCTTCAGCAGCCACAAGATGTGCGGCCCATCCGGTATCGGCGTGCTGTGGGGTCGTGAGGCCCTGCTCGACGCGATGCCGCCCTTCCTCGGTGGTGGCAACATGATCGCCGACGTCCGCCTCGACGGGTTCACCACCGCCGAGCTACCCGCCAAGTTCGAAGCCGGGACCCCCCCGATCATCGAGGCGATTGGCATGGGCGCAGCGGTCGAGTTCTTGGAATGCATCGGCATGACCGCGATCCGCCAGCACGAGATGCAGGTAGCCGACTACGCGCTCCGCACGCTCACCGAACGCTTCGGCGACGACATCACCATCCACGGTCCCACCAACGTCGAAGCTCGCGGGGCAACGTTCAGCTTCGCATTTCGCGGCATCCATCCCCACGATCTCAGCCAGGTGCTCGACCAGCGCAACGTGTGCGTGCGCGCCGGCCATCACTGCGCGAAGCCGCTGATGCGCATTCTCGGTGCGCCCGCCACGGCGCGCGCCAGCTTCTACCTGTACAACGACGAAAGCGAAGTCGACGTGTTGGCCGATGCGCTCGACAGCGCCACCGATATCTTCGGTTTCTGAACGAAAGGCCCTGCCATGCCCGGCTTGGAAGACCTGTACCGAGAGATCATCCTCGATCACTACCGAACCCCGCGCAACCGCGGCGAGCTCGCACCCCCCGCCGCCCACGCGATCGGTCACAACCCGTTGTGTGGCGACGAGATCGAGGTGTACCTCGACGTCGTCGACGGCATCGTCATCGACATCAAGGTGGCCGGTCAGGGATGCTCGATCTCGCAGAGCTCGGCGTCAATGATGAGCCAGGCCGTGAAGGGCAAGCCGGTCGCCGACGTGCGCGCCCTGGTACACAGGTTCCGCTCGATGATGTCACTCGAGGAAGCCGACGAGACGGTGACCGCCGAGGTGAAGCTCGGCGACCTCGAAGCACTGCAGGGCGTGGTCAAGTTCCCGGTGCGGATCAAGTGCGCCGTGTTGGCCTGGAACACCCTCACGCAAGCGCTCGCCGAAGCCAACGCCTGACCGGTGTGGCCGCTACGCCGGTAGCGAGCGGCCGACCGGCAGCTCCTACGCTGCGAGGCGCATGAACACCATCCCGGCACAGGTTTCCGACATCTCCACCGACTGGCTGAACGAGGTGCTCGATGGGCGAACCGGGACCATCACCGGGTTCACGGCGACCCGTCTCGGCGAGGGTGTCGGCATTCTCGGCGAACTGGCCCGGCTGGACTTCAGCTACGCCGACGGCCACAGCGGCCCGGCGACGATGATTGCCAAGTGCCAATCGGAGGCACCCGAGAACCGGTTCCTCGCTCAGGTGATGGGCTTCTACCTGCGCGAGGTCAACTTCTACCGCGAGGTGGCCGGCTCGCTCGACATCCGTGTGCCCGAGGCCTATCACGTCGACTGCGCTCCCGATGGGGTGCCGTTCGTGCTGCTGATCGAAGACATCGCCGAGTCCGTCTGCCCGAACCAGAGCGCCGGGATCAGTGCCGACGACGCTCGGCGCATCCTCGCTCCCGTAGCCCGTCTACATGCCCGCTACTGGGGCAGCGACGAGCTCGACGAGATGGAGTGGCTGCCACCGATGAACAACGCTCTGTACCAGGGCGGCCAGGCGATGGCGCTGGAGCGGTTCCCCGCGTTCGCCGAGCGGTTCGGCGAGCGCATCGGCGCCGAGATGTTGACCACCATCGAGCGTGCCTGCAACCACTACGTCGACATCCTCCACTACGTCGCCGGGCATGGGGTGAACACGTTCACCCATACGGATTGCCGGGCCGAGAACTATCTGTTCGGTGGGTCGGCCGGGCCCGACGCGGTGACCATGGTCGATTTCCAGCTGTGTACCCGCCACTTCGGCCCGTGGGACGTGGCCAACCTGATCGGCGGATCGATGACCCCCGAGGTCCGCCGCGCCTGTGAAACCGAGTTGGTCGAGAACTACCACCGCGACCTCGAATCACTCGGCGTGTCCGGCTACAGCCTCGAACAGTGCTGGCGCGAGTACCGCCTGAGCCTGCTGCAGATGTGCACCGCGTCGGTGATCGTCAGCGATCTACAAGGCGGCAACGAACGCGGGGCCGAGCTACTCGAGAACCTGTTCATGCGACCGATCCTGGCCGCCACCGACCACAACGTCGGTGAGCTGCTGGCGGAGTTCTGCTGATGGCGTTCCACCCGTCGACTGACGTGTTCGACGAGATCGCCCCCCATCCCGACGGCATCGACCCCGCAACCGAGCTCGTCCACGAACGCGCCTACGTGGTGCGCGCGTATCGCAAGGACGCGTCCACGCTGGTGTTGCGCGGCGCGGTGCGCGACCAGAAGCCGCCCGGGTTGTACATCGCCGACGACGACGAGCCGATGACCGTGCACCACATGATGGTCGATCTGCACATCGCCGTCCCCTCGATGGAGATCATCGCGGCGAAGGCCGTGCTGGCAACGCATCCCCACGCGTCATGCCAGCGCATCGAGGACCACTACGACAACCTCCTCGGGTTGTCGATCGCCCGCGGTTTCACCCATAAGGTTCGCGAGCTGTTCGGCGGCCCGCGCGGGTGTACGCACACCACCGCACTGCTGCAGGCGATGGCACCGGTTGCGGTGCAATCGATGTGGTCGTTCCGCTTCGCTGCGGCCCGCGAAAACCCCGGTTCCCGGCCCCTCGATTCGCCCGAGGCCCGCGCCCAGTTGGTCGCCAACAACCTGAACACCTGTCACGTGTGGGCCGAAGATGGCGAGCACGTCGCGGCCATCCGGTCTGGCGAGCCCCACGCCGTCCCCGTGTGGATCGCCAAGCGATTGGAAGCCCTCGGCCGAACCCCCGAAAACTGGCGCTCCCGCAAGTAGCCCAGTCAAGCCGCGCGCGTCATCCGAGTCCCTGCGCGTCGTCCGAGTGTGACGAGGGGGATCCGAGTGTTGAGCGCCCACCCGTGTGGGCGCTCGGCACTCGGATGACTCACCCGCCTGCCGGAGGATCCCACCCAGGGTGCTAAACCACCGCGAAGCCGAGGCGCTCAAGCGTCCGAATCGCCTCGGGCCCGAGACGTGCGGGAGTTCAGGCAACGTTGGCGATGTAGAACGTCGTGACGACCGGCCGCTCGACCAGATCGGTCGCCGCGATCGGAACGCGTCGTGCCTCCGGCTGCGGCCACACCTCGTCGTACTGCAGCAGGTCGGGGTCGATGAAGATCGGCAACGGATTGGTGTGGCCGAATGGGGCACGCCACCGATGGCGTCCGAACCCCGGTTCAGTGGCCGCGCAGTTCGTCCCGCAACGACTCCAGATACGGCAGCGCCATCTGGTCCTTCGGGCGGTTGGCCGCACCAGGTTGGGCATGTGGGGCATGTTCGCGAGAAACGGTCCGTCGATCCTCGTTGGAATCGAGTCGCCATCGATGCGAATGCGGGCGTTCATCGTCGACAATGCTCGGCCCAGGCGATCGAGGTTGTCACTCTCACGGTCGGGTATCACGTCCAGGTCGCGGGTCGTGAGCGGTGAGCGGTGAGCCCCTGAGAATTGCCGCAAAGCCGCGAGCACCACGTACTCGACGCCTGCAGCGTTGAGGATCCGGCACATCGAGATCGGATCAAACCTCAACCCGCAGCCCGTTCTCGTGCCCGACGGGCGCACTCCTGCGCCTCGATGATCACGTTGCTGACCCTGATCATCTCCGCGGCACGCTCAGCAACAGAGAGCTCCAGCAGCTCGCGAATCTGCGACACGTCCACTCCACGCTGATCTTCGAGCGGCGCTATAACACCCATGCCCATGAGCACACGGCGGTCGGATCAGCCGCGCTTCACGTCGGTGACCAAGCCGCCACTCGCTTCAACCAGCTTGTGCGGCTCGATGCCGAAAACGTCGTTCCATGTTCCCGCCGCAGCCCACACCTCGGGCCACGCCAGCAGGTCGGGGTCAATGAACACGCGCAGCGTTCGGGCGTGGCCGAATGGTGGCACGCCGCCGATCGGGAAGCCTGTGGCCTCGCGCACCACATCGGCGTCGACGCGCGAGCACTTCGACCCACCGGCCGCGGCGGCCAGCTTCTTTTCATCGAGCTGATTCGCACCGCTCACGTACGCCAGGACCACCTCGCCATCGACCGCAAAAATGAGGCTCTTCACGATCTGGCCAACCTCGACCCCGATCGCGGCCGCAGCATCCGCAGCGGTCTTGGTGCCTTCGGGGAACCGCCGCGGCTCGACCGTCAGCCCCATGGCCGCAGCTGCGTCGACGACGCGGCGCACATTCGCGTGAGGGATGTCGGCAGACCCATCGTCACCACGTTGCATGGCCCCTGAACCTACCGCACGAGCGCTCCGGCCTGGCGGGCTATCAGAGGGCGAACAGGTCGTCCAGCGCGCTGGACGACGATGGCTCGCTCGAGCCATCGTCGACCGCGTACGCGGCGTAGCCGGTGCGCTCGAGCTCGTCGGCCAGTTCCGGCCCACCGGACGCAACGATGCGTCCCTTCACGAGCACGTGAATCACGTCGGGCGGAAGCGCCTCGAGCAGGCGGTTGTAATGCGTGATGACCAACGCACCCAGCCCGGTTTCGTTGGTGAGCGCTTCGATCCGGCCGGCACAGTCACGCAATGCATCGATATCGAGGCCCGAATCGAGCTCATCGAGGATAGCTATCCGCGGCTGCAACACGGCCAGCTGCAACGTCTCGTTGCGCTTCTTCTCGCCGCCGGACAGGTCGACATTGAGCGAGCGATGCAACAGTTCGGGCGAAAACCCGATCCGCTGCGCCTCGTCAGTGAGCAGTTGGTCCAGACCGTCGATGGAACGGCCCCGGGCGAGCAACGCCTGCTCCATCACATGATCGAGCGACACACCCGGCACCTCGCTCGGGTACTGCATCACCAGATGCAGCCCGGCCTGGGCCCGCTGCCAAGCCGGCAGTGCGAGCAGGTCAACCCCGTCGAGGGTGACCGAACCGTCGAGCACCTCGTAGCCGGGACGGCCGACCACCACCGCGGCGAGCGTGCTCTTGCCGGCACCGTTGGGGCCCATCACGGCATGAACTTCGCCGCTCGACACGGTGAGGTTGATCCCATTCAGAATCGTGTTGCCGGCGACGGAGGCATGCAGGTTCTCGATCCTCAGCACACTCATGACGCCGCCCCTGTTTCGATCTCGATCTCGATCACGACATCGCCGTCGACGACACGGGCCACGTACACCGGCACCGGCTTGGTGGCCGGCAGCGTCTGCGGCTCGCCGGTGACGAGACTGAACGAGCTGCCGTGCTTCCAGCATTCGAGCTCGAGGTCATCGGCCAGCACCTCACCCTCGCTGAGCGAGATGTCAGCGTGGCTGCACACATCGCCGATCGCGTACACGTCGTCGCCGATGCGCACCACCGCGATCGCGCACCGGCCCACCTCGAACCGTGTGGCCGAACCGGGAGCGAGATCGTCGAAGCGGCACACGACGGTGCCGGC
>JAYURF010000643.1:0-2691 GCA_043756365.1 Acidimicrobiales bacterium | reverse complement strand
TGGTCGGGCTGCCCGGGCGAATCGGGGTGTTTCCGGATCAAGGCAGTCATCCCGGCCCATTGAGCTTCTACGCGCTGGCCCCCATCTACCGCGCCCTCGGCTCGTCGGCGTGGGCGTTGCTCGCGGCAATGGTGGTGCTCGCCATCGTGGCGATCGGGTTGGTGCTGTGGCTGGCCTACCGGCGTGGCGGAACGACGTTGATGTTCGTGTTCGCCGGGGTGCTGGTGATCGTGCTTCGCGGCTATGGCCTCGACGTGATCATCCAGCCGTGGAACCCGTACCTGCCGTTGCTGTTCTGGCTGGTGGTGCTGATGGCCACCTGGAGCGTGCTTGCCGGTGACCGGGCGATGGTGGTCGTCGTGGTCGCGGCCGGGTCGCTCTGCGCGCAGACCCATCTCCCGTACCTGGGGCTGTCGCTCGGGATGGGTGCCCTGTGCGTGCTGTCAATGGCCAACGATTGGCGACGCCACCCGACCACCGCCAACAACGTCCAGCGATGTGCGATGGCCGCTGTGTTGGTCGGCATCGTGTTGTGGTTGCCGGTGCTGATCGATCAGCTTGCCAACACGCCGGGCAACGTGTCGATGCTGCGCGACTACTTCGGGTCGCCTCCCGAACAACCGGTCGGTCTCGGCGAGGGGGTTCGCCTCGTGCTGCGCCACCTCGACGTGTTCCGCTTGGTTCCGGGGTTGTTCGGTGGCGACGGGTTCATCACCCGCGCCGCGTTCCGCCTCGATGGCAGTCCACTTCCGGGTCTGATCCTGCTGCTCGTGTGGAGCGCGGCGGCGTATGTCGCGTGGAGTCATCGCCATTCGTTGCTCAGCCGGCTGAACGTCGTCATCGCCTGGTCACTCATCCTGTCCGTGGTGTCGATGAGCCGGATCTTCGGCAAGGTGTGGTTCTACCTCACGCTGTGGGCGTGGACGACGACGTTGCTGATGGTGGTGTCGGTGCTGTGGACGATCGTTGCTGTCGGCCGGACCGGCGTGGCCGCCCCCGACGATCCCGACGATGTGATCGCCGGTGGAGGCGTGGTCGTCGCTGCCGGTGCCGATGATGAGCCGGTTGGGCAGGCCGCCCGTTCGGCGCGGGCGATCGGGGTGTGGATGGCGATGGAACTGGGCGTCATCGTTGCCGTTGGTTCGTATGCGGCGCTGTGGTTCGACTCGGCGCAGGCGCGGGTTCCCGAGCAGCACCTGTCCGAGGTGCTCGACGAACTCGTCGAGCCGACGGCTGAGGCGTTGCGTGACGGCCTTGGCGCGTCCGATGGCGCCGATGGCAGATTCCTGGTCACCTGGAACGACGCGCGCTACTTTGGATCGCAGGGGTATGGATTGGTCAACGAGCTCGAGCGCCGTGGCTTCGACGTCGGCGTACCCGACACGTGGCGGGTCCCGGTGACCAAGCACCGCGTCATCCCGACCGTGTTGGCAACGGCCGAGGTGCGCCTCGCGACCGGGTTCTACATCGAGGTGGTGCGCGCCCTGCCCGACGCAGCACTGGTGATCGAGCTCGATCCGCGTGATGCGGTCGAGCTGGCCGAGTACCGCCGGCTCGAAACCAATGTGGCGTCCGCTCTGACGGCACTCGGGGCCGGCGATCTGGTGCCGCTGCTGAACAGCAACCTGTTCGGTGTGCAGCTCGATCCGCGAGTGCCCGCCGGTGTGCAGGAAGACGTCGACCGGATGCTCGAACTGGGCACCCCGACCGCGGTGTTCATCGTGCCTGCCGGTTCGCCACTGTGAGCCGCGCCGAACGCGCTCGCCGGTACATCACGCGCCTCGACGTGCTGGCGGTGCTCGTCGCGCTCGTGCCGGTGGTGGTCGCTGTCGGGCGGAAGTGGCAGCAGCGATGGGTGCCAATCGGCGACAACGCGCTGATCGAGCTGCGCAGCCGCGACGTGTTGTCGATCGGTGATTTCCCGTTCCTCGGGACCTGGTCGTCGGCCTCGCTGACCGCCGGGAAAGACCTCAACCATCCCGGCCCGCTGCTGTTCGACCTGCTGGCGATCCCGGTCAGGTTGTTCGGCGGGTCGCGGGGGATTGCCCTCGGGGTAGGCCTGATCAATGCCGCAGCGATCATCGGTATCGCCGTCGCTGCGCACCGGATACGTGGCCGCAGCGGCGCGCTTGCGGCCACCTTGACCGCCGCCGCGTTGGCGTGGACGCTCGGCAGCGGGATGCTCACCGACCCGTGGAACCCGCATGTGCTGGTGCTGCCCTGCCTGGCGTTGTTCGTACTGGGGTGGGGTGTCGCCAGCGGGCACCTCAGCATGCTGCCGTGGCTGATCGTCGTCGGCAGCCTGTGCCTGCAAACGCACCTCGGCTACGCCTACCTCGTGCCGGCGATGACGCTCGTGGCGTTGCTCGGTGCTGCAGCTGTGTACAGGCGGCGCTGGCGGGCGGACCGCGCCGTGCGTGGCGGCGACCTGGCGATGATCCGCCGCTGGGGCCTCGTGTCGGCCGGGGTGCTGGTCGTGGTCTGGCTGCAGCCGATCATCGAGCAGATCGTCGGCGACGGGCAGGGCAACTTGGCCCGCATTGCCACCAGTACCGGAAGCGACGAACCGGTGGTGGGGGCGCGCCTCGGCGTGCGCATCGTTGCCTCGCTGGTGGCGCTGCCGCCGTGGTGGAGCCGGTCGTCGTTCACCGAAGCGGTGCAACACACTCCGTATGCCGCCGATGGGGTCAC
>JAYURF010000642.1:0-2703 GCA_043756365.1 Acidimicrobiales bacterium | reverse complement strand
CCGCCGTGCCGCCGATCAAACCCCCCGATGCCACCAGCACCGGCCCCACCAGCCCTGGCCCCAACAGTCCCGGTGGCGCGATTCCCGTGGCCGAGCCGGGCGATGCAGCCCGCATGGCCCAGGCGATCGAGGTCGCCGCCGGCGCTCGTTTCGTGGCTCCACCGAACCCGTGGGTCGGGTGCATCGTGGTGTGCATGAACGGGTCGACGTTCACCGGAGCCACCGAGCAGCCCGGTGGCCGTCACGCCGAGATCGTGGCGCTCGATGCGGCCCGCGCCGCCGGGGCCGATGTGCGCGGTGCCACGGTGTTCACGACGCTCGAACCGTGTTCGCATCACGGGCGCACCCCACCCTGCGTCGAGGCATTGGAAGATGCCGGAGTTGGCCGAGTGGTCAGCGCCCTCATCGACCCCGACCCGAACGTGGCGGGCCGTGGGCTGAACGCACTGCGCGACGCCGGCGTCGCGGTGGTCGTCGGAGTCGGCGAGGCCGAAGTGGGCGAGCAACTGCGCCCCTACTTGCACCACCGCCGCAGTGGCCGCCCGTACGTTGTACTCAAGATGGCTGCCACGCTCGATGGGCGTACCGCCGCCGCCGATGGCACCAGCCAGTGGATCACCGGCCCCGAGGCGCGTGCCGAGGTGCACCGCTACCGCGCCGAGAGCGGCGCCGTCATCGTCGGTGCCGGCACCGTTCGTGCCGACGACCCGTCGCTCACGGTTCGCCACCTCACCGGCCCCGACCCGCGGCGCGTGGTACTCGGCCGCGCCCCGCAGGCAGCGCGCGTGCATCCCTGCCTCGAGTGGGGCCGAGACGACGGCTCGCTCGGTGATCTACTGGACCGACTCGGCAGCGAGGGGGTGCTGCAGGTGCTGGTCGAGGGTGGGGCGCAGGTGGCCGCCAGCTTCCACCGCGGGCATCTGGTCGACCGCTACATCATCCACCTGGCGCCCGCGCTCATGGGTGGCGACGACGGTACGAGCGTGTTCAATGGACCCGGAGCATCGACCATCGAGGATGTGTGGCGCGGCGAGATCGTCTCCACCCGGCTCCTTGGTACCGATCTCGAGATTCAGCTGATCCCCAAGGACCGCCCATGACCACCAGCCACGCCGACCCGTTCGCCCCCATCGATGAGATCATCGCAGCAATTGCCCGCGGTGACATGGTGGTCATCGTCGATGACGAGGACCGGGAGAACGAAGGCGACCTGATCATGGCGGCCGAACACGCGACCGCCGAGAAGATCGCGTTCTTCGTGCGTCACACGTCCGGTGTGATCTGCGCTCCGATCACCGGGGAGCGCTGCGACGACCTCCGCCTGCCGTTGATGGTCGACCACAACACCGAAAGCCACCGCACGGCGTTCACCGATTCGGTCGACGTGATCGAAGGCACCACCACCGGCATCTCGGCCGCCGACCGGGCGGCCACGTTACGAGCCTTGGCCGATAATCGGCTCGGGTTCACCTCGTTCGCCCGGCCCGGGCACGTGTTCCCGCTGCGAGCCCGCGTCGGCGGCACGCTCAAGCGTGCGGGCCACACCGAGGCCGCTGTCGATTTGGCCAACCTTGCCGGCTGCGCGCCGGTCGGGGTCATCTGCGAGATCGCCAACGACGATGGGTCGATGGCGCGGCTGGCGCAGTTGCAAACGTTCTGTGCCGAGCACGGATTGCTGCTGTCATCGATCGCCAAGCTCATCGAATACCGCCGTCGAAATGAAAAGTTGGTTGTTCGCATCGGCTCGGCGACCGTGCCGACCGAGTGGGGACCGTTCACCTGCGTTGCCTACCGCAGCGAGGTCGACGATGTGGAGCACCTTGCCTTCGTCAAGGGTGATCCCACCGCGGCCGAACCGATGCTCGTTCGTGTGCACAGCGAATGCCTGACCGGTGATGTGTTTGGTTCGCGCCGCTGCGATTGCGGCCCGCAACTGGCTGCGGCGATGCAACGCATCGCCGACGAAGGCCACGGAGTCGTCGTCTACCTGCGCGGCCACGAGGGGCGCGGGATCGGCATCGGCCACAAGATCCGGGCCTACTCCCTCCAAGACGCAGGCTTCGACACCGTCGACGCCAACCTCGAACTGGGCTTTCCAGTCGACAGCCGCGAGTACGGCATCGGTGCGCAGATCCTCAGCGACCTCGGCGTGCGCGAACTCCGCCTGATGACCAACAATCCGGCCAAGTACGGCGGACTCGGGGGCTACGGCCTCACGGTGGTGGAGCGGGTGTCGCTGCAGGTTCTGGCTACGCCCGAAAACGTCCTGTACCTGCGCACCAAGCGGGACCGAATGGGTCACCTCATCGACATTGATGACGACACCATTGCATCCGGTACCACCAAGCCCGGCGTGGAACTACCGGGCACCAGAGCACATGGAGAACACCGATGACCACGTTCGAAGGCTCGTTGAGCGGCGAGGGGTTACGGATCGGCATCGTCTGCAGCCGCTTCAACGAGTTCATCGTCGAATCGTTGCTGACCGGCGCCCGACGCGGGTTGCGCCGCCACGGTGTGGCCGACGAAGCCATCGATGTGGCCTGGGTGCCAGGTGCCTATGAGATCCCGTTGGCGGCTCAGGCCATGGCCGCCAGTGGGCGGTACGACGCTGTCGTCACCCTCGGGGCGGTCATCCGCGGGGCAACGGCACACTTCGAGTACGTGGCCGGTCCGTGCGCCAGCGGCGTGGCAGCGGTGCAG
>JAYURF010000641.1:0-2711 GCA_043756365.1 Acidimicrobiales bacterium | reverse complement strand
ACGTCGGGGTGGTGGTCACCTTCTTCGACGAACCCTCCGCGTACCAACGCTTGCGCGGCATCGTGTCCCGGCTGCAGCCGCACGACTACGAGATCGTGCTGTACAACGTCGCCTCGCCCAGCCACGCGCGTACCACGGTGGCGGAGATTCCAGATCATGGGATCCTCGAGGCGCTGATCGTCATCTCGCTTCCGTTGTCGTCGAGTGAGGCCAAGCTGCTTGTCGGCGCCTCGTTCCCGACCGTGCTGCTCGACACGACTGCGCCGGGCCTTCCCACGGTGTGCATCGATGACCGCCATGGCGGCGCGATCGCCACGCAGCACCTGCTCGATCTCGGCCATCGCCGAATCGCCTTCGTTGGCGAGCCGCCCGATAACCCGTTCGGGTTCGTTTCCAGCGCACGTCGCGAGGAGGGCTATAGCGACACGCTCCTCAAGGCCGGTATCACCCCCGACCCAGCCCTGATTCGCCACGGTGCCCACCTACGCTCGGCGGCCAAGCAGATGACGCTCGAACTGCTCGCCCTGGCCGAACCACCGACGGCAATCGTTGCCGCGTCGGACGTGCAAGCAGTTGGCGTGCTCGAAGCCGCGGAAGCATTGCACCTCAAGGTTCCCGACGACCTGTCGATCATTGGGTATGACGACATCGAACTGGCTTCGTTGATGGGCCTCACCACCGTCCGCCAGCCGTTGGAACGATCCGGTCAACGAGTGGCCGATCTGATCATCCAGGCCATCGCCAGCTCCAGCCGCGCGGTGTTCGTCGAGGAGATGGAGCTCGAACTGGTGGTCCGTTCCTCGACCGGACCACGCCGGTGACCGCGCCGTCGATCACGCCGTCGATCACGCCGTCGATCACACCGGCGATCACACCGGCGATCACACCTCCGCGGCGTGCGTGGTGGCGTGACGCGGTGGTCTACCAGCTCTACGTGCGATCGTTCGCCGATGGCGATGGCGACGGCCGCGGCGACCTCATCGGCATCAGTTCTCGACTCGAATATCTCGGGCAACTCGGCATCGACGCCATCTGGTTGACCCCGTGCTACCCGTCGCCGCAGCTCGACCACGGCTACGACGTGGCGAACTACTTCGACATCGAACCCACCTACGGCACGCTCGACAGCTTCGACGAGTTGGTGGCGGGGTGCCACAAAGCCGGCATCAAGGTGCTGATGGACATCGTGCCGAACCATTGCAGCGATCAGCACGCCTGGTTTCAAGCGGCGCTGGCGGACCACAGCGGTAGCCCGCTGCGCGAACGGTTCTACTTCCGTGACGGCCGCGGCGAGAGCGGCGAGCTTCCCCCGAACAACTGGGTGTCGGTGTTCGGGGGCTCCGCCTGGAGTCGTACCGTCGACGCGGACGGGAGCCCGGGGCAGTGGTACCTGCACACGTTCACCCCGTGGCAGCCCGATTTCAACTGGGACTGCCAGGACGTGGTGGACCACTTCGACGACGTGCTCCACTTCTGGTTCGACCGCGGCGTCGATGGGTTCCGCGTCGACGCGGTCACCGTGGCCGGCAAGGCGCCCGGCCTGCCCGATGCCCCGCCGGTTCCTCCTGGCACCGCCGAGAACGATGCTTGGGCGCACAACCCGTACTCGGTGTTCTGGCCGTCGGCCCACGTTGCATGGCGACGGTGGCGCAAGCTGATCGACCAGTACGAACACGACCACCCGGGCCGCGAGCTCGTGACCGTCAGCGAGGCGTACACCCCGGGTCGCCCCGACCTGCTGTTGGAGTACGTGCAGACCGACGAGTTTCACCAATCGTTCTGCTTCGACCTGCTGCTCAGCCCGTGGCACGCACCGATGATCCGGAGCGCGATCGACGACGTGTATCAGGTGCTGGTGCGAGAAGGCGCGGCGCTGACATGGACGTTCAACAACCACGACACCCAGCGCGCCGTCACCCGCTACGGCCGCGCCGACGCCGTCTTGGCCGAGAGCTACACCGGCAACAACTTGGTGTACACCGGCACCGAAGTCGACCTCGACCTCGGCGCTCGGCGGGCCAGGGCGATGGTCATGCTGGCCGCAGCGCTGCCCGGTTCGCTGTACCTGTTCCAGGGCGAGGAACTCGGCCTGCCGGAGGTGCTCGACATCCCGGCCCACCGCCGTGAAGATCCCATCTTTGCTCGCACCGATGGGCGCGAGATCGGTCGCGACGGCTGCCGTGTGCCGCTTCCCTGGACCCGCGAAACCGTTACGGGACACGGATTTTCAGGTACCGAAGCCGAGCCGTGGCTGCCGCAGCCGGCCGGGTGGGGAACTTGGGCCGCCGATGCGCAACACGACGACGAGTCGTCGATGCTGAACCTGTACCGCTCGGCGCTGACCGCTCGCCGACACCACGACCCGACGGCACCGATCGAATGGGTGCACGACGACAGCAGCGACGTGGTGGCGTTCACCAGAGGGTCACTGCTGGTGGTGCTCAACGTGTCCGGCCACGATGTCGCGCTTCCCGCAGCGCTCGTCGACGGTCGTGCCCTCGTTATGTCATCGGTGGTCGGTCACATCGATCCGACCGTCGTGCCCGCCGACGGTTGCATCTGGCTCGGCTGAACCCTCGCACGCGGGCCGAAGGCACCTGCAACGTGACGGGGCGGTGTTCGAGCCAGATGCAACCGTCGGCGGGCACGACGGTCGGATCGATGTGACCGACCACCGATGACATAACGAGGGCACGACCGTCGACGAGCGC